>JBGTKH010000341.1:0-6931 GCA_041744735.1 Pirellulaceae bacterium
CACATTCCGCGGCAATTTTGAATTCTGTACGTCTGAGCCCGCGCGGTTTCAGTGACAAGCAGCTTGCACGCAGCCGACGTGGCGGCTAATTTGCTACCTAAAGTTCGCTCGGCCCACAACGTGCTACAGCCTGCCTTGCACTTACCTCACTCTGGAATACGCCCTTGTTCGACATCATCATTCGCGGCGGCAAGATCATCGACGGGACTGGCGCGGCACGATACGACGGTGACGTTGGTTTGCGCGGTGACCGCATCGCAGCCGTCGGCAAATTGAAGGATGCGGAAGCTCGCCAAGTCATCGATGCCGCGGGCAAAATCGTTGCGCCGGGTTTTGTCGACGTACACAATCACAGCGACGGCTGGCTGCTGAAGATGCCGCATTTGCCGGCCAAGACGCTGCAGGGTTTTACCACCGAAGTGCTGATGGCCGACGGCATCTCGTACGCACCGGTGAACGAACACACGGCGCGGCAGTGGCTGTATTACTTGCGAGCGCTCAATGCCCTGCGGCTCGACGAATATCGCGGCTGGCAAAGCATCGCCGAGTACATGTCCCTGATCGACGGCCGGAATGTGCAGAACGCGGCCACGCACATCCCTTACGCGAACGTGCGGACGATGGCCTGCGGCTGGGGACGGCAGGCAGTGGATGACGTGCAGATGCGGCAGATCAGGACTGACATCCGACGCGGCATGGAAGAGGGTGCGGTTGGGTTGTCGACCGGGCTGGATTACATCGCCCAGTGTTTTGCAACGACGGATGAACTGGTCGCAGCTTGCTCGGCGATGGCAGAGTACGGCGGTTTGTACGTCACTCACATGCGATACAAGCTGGGCCTTTTGCCGGCGCTGCGAGAGGCGGTTGAGATCGGCCGCCGCGCGGGAGTGCCGGTGCACATCTCGCATCTGAAAGCGCAAACGCCGCAGTTGACGGAACAGGTGCTGGAGTACATCGACCGCGTCGCTCGGCACGAAGTCGATTTTTCATTCGACGTTTATCCGTACCAGCCCGGCTCGACGATGCTCAACTATTTGCTGCCCTATGAAGTCTGGGAAGACGGGCCGCTGTCGGTGCTCGGCAAGTTGCATCGGCCGGAAGTGCGAACCAAGTTTCGCTACACGCTGCGCGACTATCGCCAAACGCTGGACAAGATTCACATTGCCCACGTGGTGAGCAAAGAAAACACGCGGCACCACGGAAAGTTGATCCGTCAGTTTGTTGAGGAATCGGGGCTGCCCGCCGAAGATGCTCTGGCCGATTTACTGATCGATGAAAACTTGGCCGTGCTGTTGGTCATCAACGAAGGCGACGATGCGCTAATCCGTCCGTTCTTGCGACATGACCTGTACATGATGGGCAGCGACGGCATCTATCACGACGGCGGCGTGATTCATCCGCGCGTGTACGGTTCCGCCGGCCGGCTGTTGGGCCCGTGCGTGCGCGATTGGCGGCTGTTCTCGCTGGAAGACGCCGTCCACAAACTCAGCGGCCGCCCGGCCGAGAGATTCGGCCTGCGAGGCCGCGGCGTAATCCGCGAAGGCAACTTCGCCGATTTAGTGGTTTTCGATTCTGAAACCATCGCCGACCGCGCAACCTACGCGGACCCGCATCAAACGACGGTCGGAGTCGAACACGTGCTAGTGAACGGCGTGCCGATTGTTCGTGACGGCAGTCCAATGGAAAGCCTTTGTGAGCCTTTACCGGGAAGATTTCTACGATTCCGCACTGCCGATTCGTCTTGTTGCTCAAGAGTCGGATAACTAGAATGTCGGCCCGCGTGGGCGGTCGGGCGCTTCGACCGAAGCCCGTGTGGCGAAACACCTTTCGCGTCATTGATACCTACTGTTGCTGGTGCGCATTCAAAACTTAGGGTAGCCGAACTCGTGAGAGTTCGGGAATTCCAGAAGTCTCACGACTTCTGCTACCGAAAGATTTAGCCTTGACAATACACTTGTGGCGTTTCCGGGTGGCCCACTGACGCGGAACACAGATTCATAGGACGACCGAATGCCGGCGGAAAGGATGCCGCACGCTCAGCCGTCGTTGCTTGCGCGCCCGTTGCGATGGGCGACGCGTTGGGTGCTGCGCTTTCCGGGGGCGGTGATCGGGGGCGGCGTGCTGCTGGCGTTGCTGGCGCTGTTTGCCACGGGGATCTGTTTGAGCTTTCACACCAGCCGGCTCGATCTGCTCAATCCTGACAGCGGATACAACCAACGGTGGCTGGCGTACCTGGAGGAGTTCGGCGAGCAAGACGATGCGCTGATTGTGGTCGAAGGGACCGGCCGCGACGACGTGGTACCCGTGTTGGAGGAGCTGGCCGAGTCGCTGTCGCACGAGCCGAAGCTGTTCCAATCAGTGCTGTATAAAAAAGACCTGACCAACGTCCGCGCGAAGGGGCTGCATTTTCTGAGCGTGCCGCAGCTTCAGCAACTCGACGGCATGGTATACATGGCCGAGCCGGTGCTGCGCGGCGATTGGAACCAGCTTGGCTTGATGCGGTTGATCGAAGGGTCCGCCGTTCGCCTCGCCCCGCAAGCCAATGTTCCGCCCGAATTCCGCGAGGCGGCACAAGCCGATCTAATGCGGCTGACAAACAGTTTAGCCGCGGCGTTGGACGATGCACCGTCCTACGAATCGCCGTGGCCCCACATGGCCGAATTGAGTTCGGGCCTCAGCCAGCTCGACAGCGAGTATCTGTTGTCGAACGAAGGCCAGCTTGGGTTCGTCCTGTTGGCGTTGGGCAGTAGCGAAAACCAATTCGACCCCGATTCTCAGGCCATCGACAAGCTGCGGCGGTTGATCGACGAGACGCGACAGCGGCACCCCGAGGTGTCGATCGGGTTGACCGGCATGTCGGTGCTGGAGAACGACGAGATGCGAGCCAGCCAAGCGGACATGATTCAGGCCAGCATCCTGAGCCTGATCGGCGTGGCCTGTCTGTTCATCGCTGGCTTCGGCGGCGTGAGATATCCGCTGATGACGGTGGCCACGCTGCTCTTGGGCATGGCGTGGGCGTTAGGCTACATCACATTAGTCGTCGGGCACTTGAACATTCTGAGCGTGGCCTTCGGCGTAATCTTGATTGGTCTGGGGATCGACTTCGGCATACATTACGTCGCGCGCTACATGCAGCTTCGGCGCACGGTCGGCGATAGTGAAACGGCACTGATCGAAACGGCATCGAGCGTCGGTCCCGGCATCGTCACCGGCGGTGTGACGACGGCGCTGGCATTCTTTACTGCGGCGCTCACTCACTTCACCGGCATCGCGGAACTGGGCATCGTGGCGGGCGGTGGGATTCTGCTCTGTCTGGCCGGGGCGCTGCTCGTGTTGCCCGCGATGATTCATCTGGGCGATCGGCAGCGAGCCACTGGGCGCGTGCCGGAAACGTTGCCGCTCGAAAAATTCATCCAGCCGCTACTGCGCTTTCCGCGACACGTACTGGCGATCACGTTGTCGGCGACGGCGCTGTTGGCAATGGGGGCGGCGTTGCTCGACTACGATCACAATCTGCTCAATCTGCAGCCAACACGCTTAGAGAGTGTGGAGTTGGAACGCGAAGTCCTCACGCACACCGACCGCAGCGTGTGGTTTGGGTTATCGGTGGCCCGTAACCGCGACGAGCTGCTGCTTCGTAAAGCACAGTTCGAGCAGCTTGACAGCGTCGATCGCACGGAAGAGATCGCCTCGCTGTGGCCCGAGCGCGACGAAGCCAAGAGCCAACTGATCGCCCGCATTCGGCAGCGGCTGTCGCGGCTGCCCAGCGATGCGCCGTTGATTCCGGTCGAGTCGCCCGAGAAACTCGAACAGCAATTGGCGCAAACGCAAAGCCTGTTTTTGGGCAGCGACGATGCATCACGCCAGTCGCGTTGGCGGATTCAACAGGTCCGCGAGCGGCTGCACACTCTGCCGCCGCCGCAGTGTTACCAGCGGCTGTCGTCGTTGCAGCACGGCATGGCGTCGGAGCTGCTCGAGCAACTGCGACTGCTGCGTTCGATGGCCGACCCGGAGCCGCCGCGATTGGCCGACGTGCCCCAGCCGCTGGTCAGCCGCTTTGTGGGGAAGAACGGCCGGCATCTGCTCAAGGTCTACGCTCGCGGCAACGTGTGGGACATGGACCGGCTGGAGCGGTTCGTCAAGGACATCGAAAGCATCGACCCGGACGTCACGGGCCACCCGGTGCAAACGTATTACGCGTCGCGGCACATGCAGCAAAGTTACTTGCACGCCGCGTGCTACTCGCTGTTGTCGCTGGCGATCGTGCTGATGCTCGATTTCCGCAGCATCGGCGCTTCGCTGCTGGCCATGTTTCCACTGGGCTTGGGGATGCTGCAGATGTTCGGCCTGCTGGGCCTGCTGGGAATCCCGCTCAACCCGGCCAACATGATTGTCCTGCCGCTGATCCTGGGCATCGGCATCGACAACGGCGTGCACATCGTGCACGACTACCTGCGGCAACGCGGCTCGTATCGCCTGAGCCGCTCGACGGCCACGGCGGTCGTCATCACCTCGGCCACCACGATGGTCGGCTTCGGCACGATGATGTTCGCCCGCCACCAAGGCCTGCGCAGTCTGGGCCAAGTGCTCACGATCGGCGTCTTCTGCTGTCTCATCTCCTCCATCGTCATCCTGCCCGCGCTGTTGGTGTGGCTGACTCGACACCGCATCGATGGGGAAACAGACGACGAACGGGAAGCCGAAGAGGAGCAAGCCGAGCAAGAGTCCCACGTCATTGATTCGTCCGCTGCTGCCTCGCCCGTCACACGCTGGATCGCACCCCGCCGCGCCGTCGCGCAGGACGAACCCGATCTCGCTTCCACCGCGGACCACTAGTGCTTTGTCAAAGCTAAGAATTGGGGTCAGTCAAGTGAGCCGACGGCGCTAGCCGCGGGCATTTCGCGAAAAGCCCGACGCTAGTTGGCTATAGAGAAGGGGTTTAAGAAAGTCGGGGATGCCTCGAAACTGGTGGTTTCCAATTTGGAGGCCAGTAAAAAGGAGGTCATCCCCGTGAAGCGAAGCAGAGCATACAAACGGACGGACGTCAAGCAAGTGCAGCTCGAGGCGTTGCGTGATCGAGCGGTGGAACTCGGGAGCGCCGGAACCGCGGTGGGGTTGGACGTGGGGAAGCATGAAATTGTGGCTTGTTTGCGTTGGCCCAATGCCAACTTTGAACGGCCCTGGAGTATCCGCAACCCGCACCAGATCGATGACTTTTTGGAGTTGCTCAAGATGTTGAAATCCACCTGCCAGAGTTTGACGGTGGGTCTGGAGTCCACGGGCACTTACGGCGAGGCGATGCGCCGCGCGCTGACCACCGGCGGCTTCGACGTGCATCGCATCAGCGGCAAGGCCAGCCGCGATTACCAGGAAATCTTTGACGGCGTACCCAGCCAGCATGACGGTAAGGACGCCGCCGTGATCGCCGAACTGACCGCCTTCGGCAAGGGAACCGCCTGGCCCTACCAGGCCGACAGCGAGAACCTGTCACGCGTCAAACATCAGGTGGCTCGTGCCGAAACCTACCGCGACCAACAAACCGAGTGGACGGGAAGGTTGGAAGGACTGCTGGCACGCCACTGGCCGGAGCTGACGGGCTGGCTGAAATTGGAAAGCGTGACGCTGCTGCAAATGATCGGCCATGATCAGAACCCGGCCCGCGTGGCGGCCGATCCCGAAGCCGCCGCACGGCTGGCCCGCTGGGGCCGAGCGAAACTGCCGGAGTCGAAGATCGAGCAAGTGCTCGAGTCGGCGCGCTCGACGCGGGGCATTCCGGTGAGCGCGCCGCAGGCCGCCTGGCTCGGTGAAGTCGCGTCCAATACGTTGTCGGCCCTGCGGCGGGTGCAAAACGCGAATCGTCAGTTGACTGATTTGCTGGCTGCCGAGCCGGTGCTGTCCCGCGATACGGTGATTGGGGCGCCGACGCTGGCGGCGATTTGGGCGCACGTGGGAGATCCACGGGATTACACTAGCGGCGGGGCGCTGTTGAAGGCGTTGGGGCTGAATCTGAAGGAACGCAGCAGCGGGCGCCGCCAGGGCGAGTTGGCCATCACCAAGCGCGGTTCCAGCCAGGCACGGCGTTGGATCTACTTCTGGGCGTTGCGAGCGATTCAACGCGCGGAACTGAAGGATTGGTATGCGGAGTTTATCCGCGTGGGCCGGAAATCATCGGCCGATGGCAAGCAGGAACATCGCAAGCTGAAAGGCGTGGTGGCGGTGATGCGGAAGCTGCCGCGAGGTCTGCGACACGCGATGATCCACGAGGAAGATTTCGATTACGGGAAGTTGTTTGAGGAGTCCGCAGGGCCGCGCCGACGACGGCGGAAGCGGAGTCGCCGCCGCTCGGCGGTTGGTGTTTCCTGAGGTGCCAGACGAGTTTGCGGATGGGTTTTTTCAGGCATCGGACGGCAAAAAAATGAGCTGGGGAAGGAGTAAAAAGTTGGCCCTGCCGCGCTCGACAGGGCCGGGCGGTCATTTTTCCGCCGTCACCTGGTTATCCCTTGCAAGGTTGCTCCCCAGCAGAGCCTCGCTCCGTTTCACCAGTTTGGAGACGACCTTCGACAACACGCGCATTGTGGCCGGGCCGGACCCGTACTCGTCTGAGCGACCGCGACCACCGACGCTAGTTTCGAGGCGTCTCCGGACACGTTACCGGAAGCGATCTTCGATGCAGCCAATTCGGCGCACGAGTTCTCCGGCGAGCAATCGCGACAGGATTGAGCTGCGTGACGTCCCAGGCAAAAGCGCCAAGGTATTCCGGATTCGTCGCGTGTGACAAGTGGCGAGAGTTGCTGCCAAGTCAACGAACACGATTTGAACGACGAGTTGACGGATAGAAGTTTTTTGAACGGTTCAAAAAACGCAGGCTATCCGTATGCAAAGAGGCCCCCCGGTCCCTCTCGAAAAACCTACTTGACAAGCCTAGAAAAGC
>JBGTKH010000342.1:0-12593 GCA_041744735.1 Pirellulaceae bacterium
TAACGATTCTTCCGGCGCTGCCCGAACCGTCGCCCTGTGCGTATTCAGGCCACCAAATTGCGTGGCCCATTGCGTGAACTATAGTCAGATAGTGTTCCTGGGTCGTGTCTCGCACAACGCGACTTGCGAACACGCGTCGCAATGAACAATGCCGTATCGCATTCTGACTACAGGCAGGGCCCATTCCCATGATTACTTCTCAGTTCTTAGTCTCGACAACGTTATTGCTGTTGGCCGGCCATCCCGCATTGCATTGCCCGCGTGCCCACAGTGACTGTCCTGCGGCCGCGATCGATGGGATCAACGATGAGGTCGTTGAAGGTCCCAGCCACGAGCCGCCGGTGGTCTCACTTCGCGGATCTCGTCCCAACCTGCTGGACCCCAGCGGAGAGATTAGTTCGGACGACAAGCCTTCCTACTGGACGCCAATTCCGCTCGGCGAGTTGTCGGTGTCGGTCAGCTTTTGGCAGGAATTTGGCCAGTTGACAACGATCGACTCCGTGCAGTTGTTCCTCGACTCTACACCTGTCGACAATGACCGTTTCTTGGTTGGTCCCCAGACGCCGCTCGCACTTGGAACAGATGGGCGTCTGCAAGCCAAATACGGCTATACTCTTCCGTGTCCTTCACCTGGCAAGCATCTTCTTCAGGCGAGATATCTGACCGACAACCAGTGGAGCCGCCTGTCTCTGCCGTTGCGGTTCGAGGTCCGCTTACCCGGCCGGCCGCGAATCATCGCTGTTTCCGATTCTAACCGCGATCCTATTCCGGTATCGGAAACCGGATTAATCTCCGTGACCGAGCCATCGGTCAAACTTCACCTGGCAGACGTCCGCCCACACGATCGCGTTGTGGCATATCTCGACGGCAGACCCATTTCGTCCGGTACTTCCGATGATACGTGTTGCCGCACGGTTAGGTTAGAGGGAAGTGTCACGCCAGGCATCCATACCCTGACTGTACGTACGGTTGGTGACCTTGGATCGTGCAGTATTTCGAGTGAACCGTCAAATGCAGTGGTTTTTCACTACTACGACGAGAGTGTCTACTTACTGAGGCCGGCCAAGGGATGCAGAATCGATGATCCGTGTTTGAAGTTCGAATCCAACCCGGTACCAGGCTGGATTCTGCCAGCGGCGCCTGAGACGATCCCGTCCGCACCGCCCTCGAATACTCCGACTGAAACCGGCTCTTCGACCCAAGAGCATTCTGCATTCCCCGTTTCGCAGGCGCTGCATAGCGTCACTACCAGCCAGTCCTGGAGTGACGCAGACGTGGTGCCTTCCAGACGACATGGTATCACCTTGATCGCTTTCCAAATGCCCGACCGATTGGGCGCCGCGCAAGGTTTATTGGATCAAGCGACAAAATTTCGTGATTTGACCACCGCCGCGGCTGAGAAAGCCGGTAATGCCGCCGAGGATGCGTCGAAGGACGCCGGTTCAGCCAATGACGCTGCAATTGTAGCGGCAGAACAACGTGATTTCGCGCTAACTGCGCGAAATGCCGCGGACAAAAAGTTGGAAGACGCCAAGGCGTCCGCCGATCAAGCGAATGCAAACTCGGTGGTGGTTGCGGCCTCTGCGATACAAGACGCGAATCAAGCAAGGGCGGATGCCCAAGGCGCGTTTAGCGACGCTGATGCCGCGGCAAAAGCCGCAGAGAGTCATGCAAAGGCGGCACAGCAACACGCTTTAGACGCCCGCGCAAGAGCGACCGACGCAGCGCAAGCCGGGGACAAGGTGATCACCGCCAAGGCACTGGCCGATCAGGCCGTTGCCCGATCAAGACTCTTCGTCAACGAGGTTCAACGACACGTCGCTGCCACTAACGGCACCGCCGCCGAGGCCGCTAGAAAGAAGGTTGAGGCCGAGCAGGATATAACTGAGCGGGCGAATAATGAGGCCACAAGTCAACTGAATCTTGCGCAAACACATGCACGTGCGGCGGCTGATTCTCGACACTTCGCGGAAACATCCCGCTCGAACGCCGTCGACGAGAAACGCAAGGCGGATACAGCGGCCCAACGGGCGACGACAGCCGCAGGAGTGGCGGCACACGCTGCCCTGACCGCCAATATGGCTACCCTTCAATCTGCAAGCGGAGCGCCGGCTAAGAACGCGGCAAGCGATGCGGAGGCTACCGGACAGGCACTCCAAACGGCTGCGAACTCGGCCGGGGCAGCGAAAACAGCCGCGAAAGACGCCGCTCATCATGCCGACGTTGCCGACATGCGGACGACTGCCGCCAGGGCTCATGCGCAATCGGCGACGAAAGAACATGATTCGGCCAAAATCGCGTTACAGGAGGCGCGCGACTCGTCAGTCAAAGCGGGCGACGCCGTCCGTGAGGCCCAACAAAATGCGGGTGTCGCGGCAACCTGCGGTGACCCGGCGCTGGCTCGCAACGCCTGGCTTCATGCCGACCGTGCAAAACACGAAAAGGCCCTTGCAGATCAACACGCTGTCGCCGCGGCAAACGCTTACAACGCGGCTGCTCGTGCGCTCCAGGAGGCGAAAAACGCGGTGAAGGACGCCGAGTCTAACGCAAAATCCGCGCGAGTATACTCGACGCGTGCGGCCAGTCATGCCGACAGTGCGGCGAAGGCGCGGGATGCCGCCGCCGCGGAGAGGAACAAAGCAGTAGCGGCTGCGCAGAGGACACTGGAGGCGGTGCAGAAAGGCGATTCGGCTGCCGCCGCAAAGTCAGCCTACGACGCCAAACTCGCGAAAGATAGAGCTGAGAATCAGTTACCGATTGCCAACGGCCATGATACTGCGGCCCAGAAAGACAAAGCCGCCGCGGAACATCATACCACGTTGGCAAGAGCAGCGCTCGACCGCGCCGACGTTGCGGCAAAAGATGCCGCCGCCGCCGGTCAACGTGCACACGACTCAAATGCTGCTTCTAAGAACAGTGCCGACAAGGCGAGTGACCATGCCAAATTGGCCGGTGAACGATGTCGACTACAACAGACCGTTGTCGAGGCTTGGGACCAAGCGCACGCTGACGAAGTCCACCAGCAACTTACAGCGCGGGCTGACGCTGCCAAACCCGATCCGGCCAAGGGCGGTGACTCCACCGAGGTCCGATACGCTAAGAGTGCCGTCGCCGAAGCCGAGGAGCGTGCAGCGATTGAACAAGAAAAGGCCGACGCGCGAATCAAGATCGCCCTCGCCGAAGACAAAATGGCTAGGGCGCGTGACACCTGTGGCCCCCCCAGCCCATTCTACTTTGCCTCCGCAGCACACTTCCCGATGCGCCAATTTGGACCAAATGGCGAAGTGGTCGACTGCGAAGGGGCCGTCATTTATGAAGACATGGAGTTTTCGTTTGACAGGGACGGCAACTACAAGGTTCGCTTTACGATCGGCACGCCGGCTATGCCTACGACGATTCGACTACGTTTCCTAATTCAGCCTCAGAGCGAAGGGCCGTGGTATACCGTCACACTGGACCCCATCAAGTTCCCGCCCACCGTTGGAAAGACCGACGATGTCAAAGCACAGGTGACGCATGATCACATCGAGCGTGGCCGTAGCGAGATTCTTCGCCGCTTTTACGGACAAATGGGAAGTGACGCCACGATTCGCCGAGAAGGGAACGCACGCTTTGGCTATGGCCTGAGCGGGCTGGGGCAAAGTGCGTCGAACTAGGTTTTCTGACCGCTACATCTTAACAATCGACTGATCGCCGGCCGGCACGTGGTACACCCGCGCTGGCCGGCGATTTTTTCGTTTCCCTTTCCCTGATCGTTACCACCGGAACTGCCATTGCGATCGATCGCCCGTTTGTTGGGTTACGGTTGTGATGCTCTTTAGTTCTGTACCGTCTGTGCCGAAATTCTGCAATGAGCCGCATGTGCCGGACGGTACGCATTTGCGGAAAAGTCGCAACGAACCGTTCCCAATGAACTGGCGGCGGACAATCCAGCGGCAAACGCCATCCAATATCACTCCGGCCGACCAGGCACGTCGGCTTACTTGCGGGCGGGCGACGCACTATGCCGCGCCGCCGTCTCGCAGCACAGCACCACTTCACGTTTGATCAAGGAAGTACGACCGTGAATGCAATTACTCGTTGGGCAGTATTCGGATTGCTCTTGTGTGCGGCCGGTGGCGTCGGACTGAAGATCGTTCCTGTTCAGTCAGCAAGTCAACCGGAGCCCGGTGCGCTGCCCGATTCTGTAACCAACGCACAGCCACTTGTCGCACCAACGCTGCGTCGTCTGCCCTCAATCGGCGACTCCTTCGAAATCGATGCCATCACCGAAACCGGCGACAACCAGCGCCCGGTGGTTCAGAACGCGTCTCATCATGTTGCAATTGCGGCGACGTCCAGCACGTCCCTACTGGGAGCATTTAATCCGACGGTGCCGTTAAGTATCACCTTCACAGATGCTTCCGGCACTACGCCCCCAAAGACGTTGATGGAAAACGAAATCGTACACACGCGAATCGCTACATTTACCATTACCGGTACGCTCAATCCCGCGCCCCCGACCCAGCCACCGCCGCCGGCCGCACCCTTGCCCGCCCCCATGACCGGCCGAAGTGTTGCGCTGTTCGTTGATGGCCATCGCTCAATGTTGGGAACTAGCGGTGCGAATACCTTTACCTTCGCGCCAACAGGTCTTCGTGACGGCACCCATCAACTAACCATTGCTGTCGTCCAAAGCAACAACCCAGCCAATCAAGTGCCAGGGTTTGGGTCATTCAGTTTCAAGGTTGCGATTCGCACTACAAAGGTACGCGTACTAGATGTCGATTCAAGCCGCTTTACGCTCACGTCGTCGCCATACTTGCTGCGACTGGTTTTTGACACCGACGAATTGGCCCCGGTGACGAAAGAGATGTTCAAGTTATTCCGCTTGACGGATGCCGGAGGAAAGACGGAGGTAACCATTGATTCCCCGCCGCAACAACCAGTATCGGCAGCGCTCGAGTTGTCGGTCAGTCAAAAGCTTGAACCAGGAACCTATCGGCTGGAATTACTTGGCGGAAAAAATGGAATGAAGGACCTTTATGGCAATGAGCTAGAAGTGAATAACACAGCACAAGGCACGTACGATGCGAACATACTCAAACCGGTCGGAGCGGACTTGCCCAGCGTCCGGCCGGGCATTGCCGGCAGCACCGGGCCGTACGTCCCGTATACGGAGTTTACGAGACCCCGCAATGTTCCCGACGGTTTCAATCCGAACGACAAGGTCGAGACGCGCGTGGTGCGGCTGTATTACTACCGCGACGCTCATCGCGTGGCCCAAATTGTCAACCGCACGGTAAAGTCGTACAACCGAGCGGGCGTCGACATGCAGCGTCAACTGGCGGACAAAGCGCGAAATGAGGCGGATCAGCGGACCGTCGCCCGGCAAGAAGCCGAGCGTGCAGCAATTATCAAAGCGCAAAAGACGCGGCAGAAGGAGCAAGAGCTACAGTCGGCTGAACAATCGCTTAGCCGATCAGTCCAGGAATTATCCAATTTCCGGATCGCCAACCCAACGGCCGATCCTGCGAGTGACCCGACAATACAGCAGTTGCAGAGCCTAACCCAGTCCTTTGCCCAACGCGCCCGAGACCTGCGGGGGCAGGTCGAAGCCCTGCGCGACGACGAAGTCGCGGCAAATGAAACAGCGCAGCAACAGGACGCCCAGGAGAAACTCGCGCGAGAAGAACAATTCCGCCGGGAAGTGGCCGCCGCGCACGCCGACCCGGACACGTATGCGCCGGGCATGCCAGACTCGGACGATCCAGTCCGGCAAGTCTCCGTCTCGGTCATCGGCGAGGGATTGATTCACCTCCGCGGACCCCTGAAGGGCATCAATCTGGTTCGCACGATGATCGATCAAATCGACGCGCCGGCCGGACAGGTGCGCGTGTCGGTGCATACGATTCAAATCAATGGCGAGAAGGCCGACAAGATGGAGGTGGTGGCCAAGCAGATTCAGACGTACATCGACCATGCCCGGTTCCTGACCATGCAATCGGCCGAGATGCTGCGGCGGGCGGTGGTCCAGGTCGCTTCGCGGAAGGCGGAAGAGGCGCGCGGTCTATTTCCGGGTGACACGCAAGAGGACCGTGACCATCGTTATCTGTACTCATTCTTCGGCAAGGACTTCATCGACGAACTGGAAGCCATGGATTCCGAATTCCTGCGGACGGGCAACAAGATCTTGTCGCTGCACTCGATGGACACCACCAGCCTGTCCTCGGCGCTGAACCTGATGGCTTTGGCCAAGAACAGCACGCGGCAGGAGATTTTCAACGAGTTCGAGATGATGCTGCAAATGCAACTGCCTCAATCCGAAGCCAACTACCTGGCCGCCGGACTAACCTGCCCGCCGAAGCATTTCCAGTGGCCCTGCAGCAAGCCCAAGTTCTGCATGCTGGCGCATAACGCCAAATTCGAATCGCTCCGCGGCTTCTTTAACACCGAAACCGGCGACGACGACACCATGACCCCGCTCCAGCGCGAGTTCGTGCGATTGGCCCAGATATTCAAGAGTCGTTTGATTACCGAGTTGGAGTACAAACAGCGGGTCATGGAGCGTGCGATCATCGAGGAGCGATTGGGAAATCGACTGAAGGAATTGCAAGATGCCCGCGACCTTGACAACAACGCCGTACAAGAATTGAGAAATGTCCGAGCACAGCGGCGAGCAATTCAACTCACTGCGATCGAGACGACCCAGCAGGTGAGAACTGCTCTAAACAATGCGCTCGCTGATTTGCAGAAGGAAGTAGAGAGGTTAGTCAAGGATCGAAGCAATGCGGAAAAATCAATGGCTGACTCCGTATTCCAAAGCATGATATACGCAACGTATGGGCAACAACTGATCTACAAAGACTTGAACGCTGAAGCGATAGTTGATCGTATCGCAAAATCAGCTCAGAGGAGCGGGTGGAAGGAGCAGTTTGACAGCTTGCGGCAGGATCTTCGGAGCGAAGTACTTAGCCGGCCAAGCACACGACAAGAGTCCACTTTCGGTAAGCGGCTGATTGACTTTTATCTAAAAATGCCCGGCAGATTCAGGACCAAGATTGGAATCATGTCCCTCGGCGAAGAGTTCGAAAAGAAAGAGCGGAGCGATCTCACCGACTATGTGAAGGCCAACCCCATTGGCGTTCGCATTCCTTACGCAAAGGGAACGGTGCAGTTGCGGATTTTGGCAAACGGCACGACGGATATATCCCCAGAAGACTTAAAAGCCATCGAGGGCGAGATCCATAATTCACTGAAAGCGGCGGGTGATCTCGCGCGGTCGCTCGGAACGTTAGATCTGGACAAACAAAGTAAGAACGAGTTGGTTAAGGCTACTGAACTGCTTGCGGATCCGCAGATCGATCAGAAACTAATTTCGGCGGACAACTTGATTGACAGATGGCTTGCCATAAACAGTGCACTAACTTCGCTCTACAATGTGGCCAAACAAGAGCTTGACAGAAACAGCGGCACTCTTCTCAATGGTTTTGACGCTGTGGTTGCGATACTTTCAGACGCGAGCGGTAACGCGCGTGAGGCACGCGACAAGTGGACCGATGCCCGTAACGCGGTCGCTGCATATGCAATGGTGCTCGACGTGCCGAAGGAATCGCCACTCGGAAAGCTCATTACGGACGAGTTTCCGAAGGTTGATTTGGAAATTAACAAAGTCCTTGCCGGTGACTTGAAAATACAGTTCGCGAAATTGAACGCCGATGAGTCGCGCCGCCCGCTCGACCACAAGAAATTCCTCGACATGCTCATCGACGATCTCGAAGAGAAGTACATCGAGTTGCTCGATGGCACGCGGGCACATACGGCGAACATCGATAATTACCTGAAGCGGCTGACGACGGCGCTGGACGATGATTTCAACACGCAGTTTTACTACCCGACGTTCCGTTACGTGCGTGGAATGAGCACTTCTTGGGATGTGCAGTTCGGGCAGACGGAAACGACCAGCATCCTGGCCAACAACCGCGAGTTCGCCAAGGTCGAGCCGAGCGCTACGATGGAATTCGACTTGCCCAAACGCGACATCTTGCTCTCCGAGGCGATCAACGGGGCCAAGGCGATGATGGACGACGTCGGGGCGCTGGCCAACGATCCGAGCTTCCTGGCGATGGCCAAGATGAAGAGCGGCCAATCAGGAGCCTCACCGGGCGCCGGATCGACCGGCGGGGCCAGCGTGGTGCGCAGCGTGTTGCCCGGCTTGAGCACCGGCACTGCCGAGCAAGTCATGTCGCAAAATGCCAACGGCGGAAACCAATTTGGCGCTAACCTGGAGAACTTGATCCCGGACCCTGCGATTTACAAGTTCGAGACCGGCACGGGCTTTGAAATTCGCCCGGTGATTCAGCCCGACGGCCAAGCTGTGGTGTTTGACTTCAACTACATGTACAGCACGAACATTCGCGAACCGGTGCGGGCCGACGAAAAACATTTGGGCCGCGTGAAACGGCACTACATCGACACCGATGTGCAGTTGAGCAATTTTGAATTGCGTGAGGTCAGCCGTTACTCGGTGGCACTGAAAGCTGCTCGGACGAGCAAAGGCGTGCCGCTGTTCGAGGACATCCCCTTGGTCGGCGTGCTCTTCCGCCCGCTGCCCAGCGCCGAATCGTCATTGCAACAAAATCTGATCATGGCCCAGGCCACGATCTTCCCCACACTGTTCGACCTGATGGGCCTGCGATGGGCGCCGGCCGTTGCCGATCTGGATCCGCTACGACAGTGCAACGCGGAATTTGTCGTCCGTAGTCGACATCGAGTACTGCAAAATCGCGTATACGACGAGGCCAGTTCCTATGTGGACGAGTTTCTGAGGATTCCCGATGCGGAACGACGGATGGACCTGTACCGCACACAAGAGTCGGTGCCGGGCATGCACCCCAACGGTTATCGCGGGCCAGGCATGAATCAACACGACAGCCAATTGCAAGAAGGCTATCAACCGGGCCGCGCGCAGCCTCAAGAACAATTCATCCCAAGCGAGTCGCGTGAAGGCGCACCGTTCCGTCCGGGGCGCGGCTATGGCGTGCCGCACGGCACGTACATCGAGCAGTATCCGCTGGAAAACGTCCGGCCGGGCGACCCGGCACCGGAACCGCAAATCGAGCCGGACATGAGCAGCCGCCGCTTGAACAATGTGATCCGATCGTAAGACGACGGGCGAAATGTGAACTTGCCGCAGATGGTCTTTGCCCTGCGACGCGACTGCCTAAGAACAAAAAACCGAAGGAGAGAGAAAGCATGGCCGCTCGACGGTTCTTGATCCTGGCACTGATGATTGGCGCGGCGACTACCGCCGTGGCCGGCGTGCATCATCACAAGACGCGGCCCTGCCCGCAGTGCGGCATTCCGGACGGCAATTACCAATACGGTGTGCGTTCCCGATCGGAATCCGCCGTTAGCAAGACGGCGGTGCTGGTGCGAAAGAGCACGGTTGTCGCCGAGGACGCCATAAGTCAAGTGCCGCCGGTCCTTGCGCGTTCAGAGATCCGCAATACGGACATGCTAAAACTTTGGCAAGATAAGGAACGGAATCAGACACGACTCAAACACACGATGGATGAGGCGTTTGAGGAAGTGACACCGGAGGGATCGCGACGGCTACGAAGCAATATTGACAACCTTGAAGTCTTGCCCGCCCCGGAACCCGAGCGCGGCGAGTCGGCGCTACAGTGGTTGTCTCGAAATCTTGTGGGACGAGCGGAAGCCGACCGGCGGCGCCGCGCTGAGCCGCCTCCGCCGAAGCCAACTCACATCGATGACCGCGTGACCTTTTCCGATACGTTGACAGTCAATGCGCCCGTACCTGAACTGCCGAGAAAGACAGTCATCGACCTGTACCAACTGGACCGACCCAATTTGCAAATCGAGCACTGTCAGATCTCGCAAGTCGCCCTACAGCTTCACGACGACGGACAGTGGGTGCTGAGCCTTCGCGCCGACCAGAATCGCCGGCCGGACGAGGGCCAGCCCGCGGCGTTTAATCCTGATCTGCACATCAAACGCAATCAGTTTTTCGTGCGGCTGCGGTGTTTGGGGAATTTTCAAAACGAACCCGCCAATGCGTCGCTGGCCGCCGGTAAGCCAGTGCTCGTGGAACTGAATCCGAGCGAGTTCTGGGTCGAGAACGGGCAACCCAAATATGTTCGCACCGGCGGATTCAACTTGCTCGTTAAGGACTACTTCGACGACGTCGATCGAGTGGAAATTGAGTTTTTCTACCGTTAACCGAAGTGCGCTATCGCCGCAATCGAGAAAGCGGCGGAACAACAGACGGAGACGCAAACATGCCACGTAAGATACCGCAATTGGCAACGATCTCGCTTGTTGTCGCACTGGCGATCGCAACTACGATCAGCGCCGCTGAGAAACGGCCGTTCGCGCCGCCGACGCTGGAGATCGAGGTGCTCGATCCGGGCGTCGATGCGCTGGGCAATCCGGCCGTGGTGCTGCGTGAAGGGCCTTACGGGCAAGTGCAGGTTGACATTCCGCCGGTGGTGTTGGTGCATCGCTATTATTACAGCGGCGATCGGTCGTTTCAGGGACCGCTGTTGCCGGGCGGGCCGTCGATCATTGTGGCGAACCATCCGGGGACGGGCCAACGATGCTACATTCCCGTGCAGATGATGCCGGGATCGCCCCGCGTCACGTACACCGGATGCTCGATTGAATACGATTACGGCACACATGCCACGACCGTGTGGTTTCCCGGCCACGGGCCGCCCACGGTGAAGTATCGCAGCGGACTGCCGCTGCACAAGAAAGTCGGTAAGTGGGTGCATGCGGAAGAGTTGCACGATCATGCACAGGATCTGGCGGACCACTCGAAAGATTTGGCGGAGCGTTCGACGACGATGGCTACCGGTGCCGTGGTCGAAGTCAAAGGCGCGGCCAAGACCGCGGCGCTGCCGGTCGTCAACTTCCTACAAATGCTGCCGTTTGGAAAGATCGTCTTCGGCGGCGAGTTGGAAAAACAACTGTCCCAAAGCGCGGCCGAGCACAAGCGCGAGAAAGACATGCGCCGGGTTCAACGCGAGACGGAGGCGCAAAACGCGACGTATCGCACGAATCGCTAACCGCGCGAACGGGGTCGGGAGTCTTTTTCCGTTTTGGCGACATCCGTTCGTTGCTTCCGTTTAGCCAACTTCGCCAAAACGGAAAAAGACTCCCGACCCCTTGTCATTGCGGCGAGCTTGTCATGCAAATCATCGATCTCAGCGTCAGCTTGGAGGATGATCGGCATTGGGCGCCGTGGTGGGCGCGCGGGCGAGTTTGGCGGCAGGGGCATCGGTTTGGGCGGTTTGTGATTTGGTTGCTGTTTGGCGTGCGGGCGAAGTATTTGCGCACCGGATTGGGTTGGGCCAACGACGTGATTAAGATCTCGACGCATGGGACCACGCACGTCGATGCGCCGTGGCATTACGCGCCGCAGTGTGAAGGCAAGCCGGCGCGGACGATCGATCAGATGCCGCTGGATTGGTTTTACGGGCCGGGCGTGGTGCTCGATTTGCGGCACTTGGAGTCGCGACACGCGGCGACGGTGGTGGACGTGCAAGCGGCGTTGGACAAGATCGGGCACACTTTGCGGCCCAATGAGATTGTGCTGATCCAGACCGGCAACGATCGGCTGATCGGTTCGCCCGAGTATTTTTCGAGCGGGCCGGGGATGAGTGCCGAGGCGACACGCTGGCTGTTGGATCAGGGCGTGCGATTGACCGGCATCGATGCTTGGGGTTGGGACGCTCCGCTGGTTGAACAGGCGCGGATCGTGAAACAAACCAAACAGCGTGACCTGTTCTGGTCGGCTCACTTCGTGGGTGTCGATAAGGAGTATTGCCACATGGAACGGCTGGCAAATCTGGACAAACTGCCGCCAACGGGATTTACCATTTGCGCGTTTCCGTTGAAGGTCAAAGGCGGTTCGGCCGGTCCGGCGCGCGTGGTGGCGCTGTTGGACACGTGAGGCACGCATGAAACTGCTGACCTTCGTGGACCCGGAATCGCCGTCGGCGCCACCGCGCATAAGTGCGTTGGCGGGCGACGAACTCGCAGTAATTGACTTACGCGCTGCCGCAGAAATTTGTGACGGAAAAGCAGCGGCATACTTCTCGGACATGCTGTCATTTCTTGAACGCGGTGACGCAGCACGCGAGCACGCGGTTCGTCTCATTGCATTCGCAATCAGTGAACGAGATCCTGTCGCGCTGCGCTCTTTAACGTCGTTGAAGCTGTTGGCGCCGCTACCTCGCCCGGCATCGATCCGCGACTGCATGACGTTCGAGCGGCACTTGATCCAAGCGACGCGCACCGCCGCCAAGTGGCGCTGGCGCCCCCTGGCTGGCATTGACTCACTCATGGAAAAGATCTGCGGGCGCGGCATTCTGCGAGTGCCGAGGGTTTGGTACGAGCGGCCGCTGTACTACAAGGGCAATCCGCGCAGTGTCGTCGGGCCGGACGCCGACGTGATCTGGCCCGCTTACACCGAGCGTCTGGACTTCGAGCTGGAGTTCGGCATCTTCATCGGCCGGCAGGGGCGGAACATCTCCGAGCAAGAGGCCGCGCGGTATATCGGCGGCTACACGATCTTCAACGACTTCAGC
>JBGTKH010000343.1:0-8867 GCA_041744735.1 Pirellulaceae bacterium
GTGCCTGTCGATGCTGGCGGCACGCGCGTTGGCGGCGGACGAACGCACGGGCGAGCAGATTTATCGGCAGCAGTGTGCGTTGTGTCACGGAGCGGCGGGCGAGGGGACGAAGGACCATTACGGCAAGCCGCTGATCGGCGACCGGCCGGTTGCGGAACTGGCGACGGTGATTGCCGAGACGATGCCCGAAGACGACCCTGAGTCATGCACGGGGGACGATGCTCAGAAGGTCGCGGCTTACATTTACGATACGTTCTATTCGAGAGCTGCGCAGGCTCGTAAAGATCGTCCGCGAATCGAACTGTCGCGGTTGACCGTGCGGCAATATCAAAACGCGGTGGCGGATCTGATCGGCAGCTTCACGCCGCCTGGCAATTGGGACGAACAGCGCGGGCTGCGGGCAGAGTACTTTAAGGACCGGCGATTCCGCGACCGGGCACTGACGCGGCAAGACGCGATGATCGACTTTGATTTCGGTCAATCCAGTCCGGACAACGACAAGCTTGCTAAAGATGAATTCGCGATCCGCTGGGACGGTGCCGTGCTGGCGCCGGAGACGGGCGAGTATGAGTTTATCATCAAAACACAGAACGGGGCGCGGCTGTGGGTGAATGATTCGCAGCGGCCGTTGATCGACGCTTGGGTGCGGTCGGGCACCGACATCGAACGCCGCGAGTCGATGCGCCTGCTGGGCGGCCGCGTGTATCCGCTGCGGCTGGAATTCTTCAAGTCGAAAGAAGGCAAAGAGACATCGGCATCCATCGCGCTACTTTGGAAGCCGCCGCATCAAGTCGACCAGGTGATCCCGCAGCAGAATTTATCGCCGAATCGTGTCCCCATGACGTTCGTCGTTACAACTCCCTTTCCGCCCGACGACCGCAGCACCGGCTATGAGCGCGGAACGTCGGTGTCGAAGGAATGGGATGAAGCCACCACGTACGCGGCGATCGAAGTCGCGGGCTACGTCGCCAACAACGTGCAGCAGTTGTCGGGCGTGAGTAACACCGCCAGCGATCGCCAGCAGCGATTGCGGGAATTCTGTTACCGGTTCGCTGAGCGTGCGTTTCGGCGGCCGTTGTCGCCGGATCAAAAGCCGTTTTTCGTCGACCGGCAGTTTGAGGGCGCGAGCAGCCCCGAGACGGCCGTCAAGCAGGTCGTGTTGCTGGTTCTCAAGTCGCCGCGGTTCTTGTATCGCGAAGTGAGTGCCGGCGATCTCGATCAGTACGATGTGGCGAGCCGAATCTCGTTTGCGTTGTGGGATTCGCCGCCGGACCAACCGCTACTGGACGCGGCGGCTAGCGGTCAATTGAATTCGCACGAGCAGATCGCACGGCAGGCGGAGCGGATGCTGGGTGACTTACGCTCGAAAGCGAAAGTCCGCGAATTCTTTCACCAGTGGCTGCGCATCGACGAGATTCACGACGTGTCGAAAGACCCTGAGCTGTTTCCTGAATTCAACGAAACGGTTCTGTCTGATTTGCGGTTCTCGCTCGATCGTTTCATCGACGACGTGGTGTGGAGCGAAGCGTCGGATTTTCGTCAACTGCTGCTGGCCGATTGGCTCTACATGAATGGCCGGCTCGCGGGGACGTATGGAGTTGATCTGCCGGCGGACGCGCCGTTTCAAAAGGTGTCGCTGGACCCGCAACAGCGGGCCGGCGTGTTGTCGCATCCGTTTTTGCTCACGGGCTTCGCTTACCATTCGACAAGTTCGCCGATTCACCGCGGCGTGTTCATCAGTCGCAGTTTGTTGGGCCGGTCGCTACGCCCGCCGCCGGATGCGGTGACTCCGCTGGCCCCCGATCTGCATCCGGACCTAACAACCCGCGAACGCGTGCTTCTGCAAACCAGCCCGATGGCGTGCCGCACGTGTCACGACATGATCAATCCGCTGGGACTTTCGCTGGAACACTACGACGCCATCGGCCGATATCGAAGCCAGGAAAAAGGTCGTGCAATCGACGCGGGCGGCCAGTACAATACGCTGGCCGGCGAGACGGTCGCATTCGCGGGCGTGCGTGAAATGGCCACATTTCTGGCCAACTGCCCGGAAACGCACGCGGCGTTTGTCGAACAACTGTTTCACCACGTGGTCAAGCAGCCGGTCGGCGCTTTTGGACCGGATCGGCTGGATGAATTGCAAAACTCGTTTCGTGGAAATGAGTTTAATATACGACGGCTTTTAGTGGAGATAACGGCAGCATCGGCGCAGCGGTTGTAGCTTGGGACCATTGTCCCGAGCAATTCGCAAAAGCTGTCGCTCGGGTCAATGGACCCAAGCTACAGTAAATCGCATCCTACAGTTTGCAACGGAATGATCAAGAAGTAAGGAGCGGCATCATGACGAACAACCAAACGCGGCGTGAGTTCATTCAGCGGCTTGGCATCGGCGCGGCGGCGCTGCCGTTCGTATTGAATCTGCCGAGTCTCGGTTTGGCCAACACGCTAGGCCGCAAGCAGCGGCTGGTCATCATGTTCAGCCCCAACGGCGTCGTGCCTTCCACGTTCTGGCCGGACGAAGAAGGGGCATCGTTCAAGCTCAAAGAGATTCTAAAGCCGCTTGAAACGTTCCGCGACCGAATACTCACGCTGCATGGTGTCTGCGACAAAGTTCGCGGCGACGGCGACAGTCACATGCGCGGCATCGGCTGCTTGCTCACCGGCATCGAACTCTTCCCGGGCAACATTCAAGGCGGCTCGCACACGCCGGCCGGCTGGGCCAGCGGGTTGTCGATCGATCAAGAGATCAAGAATCACCTGCAGAGCCGCCCGGAGACGCGCACGCGATTCGGTTCGCTGGAGTTCGGCGTCGTTGTGCCGGACCGCGCGGATACCTGGACATGCATGGTCTACGCGGGGCCGAACAAGCCGATCGCGCCGATCGACGATCCGTATCAGATGTTCGAGAAGCTGTACGGCCGCATGCAGGATCAGCAGGCGCTCAAGAGTATTCTGGACGACGTGCAACAAGACCTGCAGAAGATCGGCGCGGTGGTCAGCGCCGAAGACCGCCGGCTGTTGGAGGAACACGCCACGTTGGTGCGCGCGATGGAGCAGGAACTGCAAGCCGCCGGCCACGATCAAGTTGGCCACGCGGTGCCCGAATTGGAACCGGGCGTGCGCGAAGAAAACGACAACATCCCGCGCATCGCCAAGATGCAGATCGACCTGATGGTGAACAGCTTCGTGGCGGACTTCGCGCGCATTGCCACGCTGCAGATCACGAATTCGGTCGGCGGGGCGCGGATGCGGTGGCTGGGCGTGGATCAGGGACATCACGAACTGTCTCACTTGCCCGACAGCGACGAATCGGCTCAGGACAAACTGACCCGCATCAACAAGTGGTACTGCGAGCAGATGGCGTACCTCGCGAAGCGGCTGGCCGAAACGCCGGAACCTGGCGGCGAGGGGAGCCTGCTGGACAACACGCTGATCATTTGGACCAACGAACTGGGTAAAGGCAATTCGCACACACTGGACAACATCCCGTTTGTGATGGTCGGCAACGGTCTGGATTTCCGCATGGGTCGAGCGATCAAATTTCCACGCGTCGCTCACAATCGGCTGCTACTGTCGCTGGCCCACGGCTTCGGACACCCCATCGAACGCTTCGGCAACCCTGATTTCTGCGGAGATGGACCGCTGTCGCTCTCGTAGCCGAACTTGCAAAAGTTCGTAGGATGGACGCCCTCGTCCGTCCGATGTTTCACGTGGATTCCTGGTCGGACGAGGGCGTCCAACCTACAAACGGTATCACGACCGTTGAATTGGTGTAGTTGCGACCGGCGCTTGGAAAGCCGTATAATCAAACTATTGACGCCGCTCGCATCCCTGATGCGGCGCCGCGAGCGTCTGTTGCGGGGACGACCGATATGGATTTTCATGGCGAGGGTTCGATTCTGCTCGTGTCGTGTTACGAGCTAGGCCACCAGCCGCTGGCTATAGCGTTGCCGCTGGGTTTTCTAGCCCGCGCGGGTTACAAGCCCGTGGCCAACGACATTGCGGTCGAGATGTTCGACGTCGAAAAGGCGGCGCGGGCTCGGTTCATCGGTATCGCCGTCCCTATGCACACGGCCATGCGACTCGGCGTGCGCGTGATCGAGCGGATTCGGCAAATCAATCCGGAGTGTCACATTTGTTGTTACGGTCTCTATGCGTCGTTAAACTCGCAGTACCTGCTGGAGCACGGCGCCGACTCGTGCATTGGCGGCGAGTACGAAGGGCCGCTGGTCGCGTTGGTCCAGTCGCTTGAAAAGGGCGGCATCGGCGGCAATGGTACGAATGGCGAAGTCGCGGGCGTGATCCAGAAAGGTCACGCCGCGGGACCGAATCTGCAGCGGCTGCAGTTTGCGGTTCCGGATCGTGGCGTGCTGCCGCCGCTGGAAAAATACGCTCAGTTGGAACACAACGGCCGGCGGCGCACGGCGGGATACGTGGAAGCCAGCCGCGGCTGTTTGCACTTGTGCACGCACTGCCCGATCCCGCCGGTGTACGAAGGCCGCTTCTTCATCGTGCCGCCTGAAGTCGTGCTGGAGGACATCCGCCACCAGGTGCAAGCCGGTGCTACGCATATCACCTTCGGCGATCCTGATTTTTTGAACGGCCCGAAGCATTCGCTGCGCGTGGTTCGCGCGATGCATGAAGAGTTTCCCGAGTTAACGTTCGACTTCACCGCCAAGATCGAGCATTTGCTGCATCGCGGCGAAGATCTTCCGGAATTTGCCGCGGCCGGATGTTTGTTCATCATCACGGCCGTCGAATCGCTCAGCGACCGAGTGTTGGAGATTCTGGACAAGCGGCACACGCGGGACGAAGTGTCCGCCGCGCTGGGTCTGGTGCGAGACGCGGGCATCGCCATGCGGCCGACGTGGGTCGCCTTCACGCCGTGGACGACGCGGGAGGATTACTGCGAGGTGTTGCACTTCATCGATGCTAACGGCCTGATCGATCACGTCGATCCGGTGCAATACGCGATTCGGCTGCTGATCCCGCCCGGTTCGTGGCTGGCCGAGCATCCCGAGACGTTGCCCTACCGCGGGCCGCTGGACGAAGCCGCCTTCACCTATCGCTGGATACATCCCGATCCGGAGATGGACCGACTGCAGAAGCAAGTATCGCAGCTCGTGGAGCAAGACGCTAAAGCGGGCGAGGACCCCGCGGCCACATTCTACCGCGTGCTGGATTTGGCTCACGGGCGCCCGCCCGCGGCTGCCGGCTGTTCGCTGCCTGCCGATCGCCAGCGTGCGCCGCGATTAACCGAAACGTGGTTTTGCTGAGCCGAACCTACCGAGGGTCAGTTGGACCCTCTCAGCAACAGCACAACGAATATGTTTTAGAGGATGCTTACGACGCGATCTCGGCCCTGGGCGAAGAAGAAGACGAGGAACACTGAAACCGATTCGGGAGAGACGAATGTTCGCATCGTTGTTGGGGATCCTTTTCATCACGCTGCTGCTGTTCATCGCCGTGGGAATCGTGGGCCATCTGCTCTTCGGGCAGCGTCAGTGAGCCTATTTCAGCGTCCCACCAATCGTTTGACCGCGACGCAATGGGGAGCGGGGCGGGCGGCGTCATGCAAACCCAGGTTTGTGCTACCAACTGAGATCGCAGGACCACGTCTCCTCCCGCGATCCGCGTTGTTGGGTCGCGGTTAAACGAATGGTGTTTTTTTGTGCGAGCGATGCTATAATTCTGTACAGTATAGGAGCGGCAGATCGAAAACTTGTCGGTACGGAGGTTAGCCCATGAGTGCTCCGCAGCTTACGGAAAACGAACAATCACTTCGCGGCAACACGGACATCGCCGGCGACTTGGACGAGATCGCCGAGCTGTTGCAAGCGCAGGGTGCGAATCCATTTCGTGTGCGAGCGTATCAGACGGCCGCCAGCACTCTGCGCCAGTTGCACGAGCCGGTGCATGAGATTGTCGAACGCGAAGGACTGGCGGAACTCGAGCGCTTGCCCGACATCGGCAAATCGCTGGCGCATACGATCGATCAGTTGGCACGCAGCGGTCGCGTGCCGCTGCTGGAACGTTTGCGAGGCGAGGATGTACCTGAGCAGATGTTTGCCACGCTGGGCGGCATCGGTTCGCGATTGGCTCGGCGCCTGCACGAGAAGCTGGGCATTGAATCATTGAGCGAATTACAGGCCGCAGCCTACGACGGCCGATTGGCAAGCGTTCCCGGCATGGGCGACAAGCGCATCCGGGCGATTCGCGAATCGCTGGCTGGGCGTTTTCGTCAGCTACCGCAATCTGAATCAAATGACAAAGCGGATCGTAAAATGGCGTCGCCCCCGCCACGTACCGCACAAGGCGAAGAGCCGCCAGTCGACGTGCTGCTGGAGATCGACCGCGAATATCGCCGCTTGGCCGAGCGTGGCCGGCTGCCTCGAATCGCTCCGCGGCGTTTCAATCCGACCGCTGCTGCCTGGCTGCCCATCCTGCACACCGAGCGCGGCCGTCATCACTACACGGCACTATACTCCAACACCGCGCGGGCTCACGAACTGGGTGCCACTCACGATTGGGTTGTCATCTATCGCGACGACGACGATGGCCACGGCCAGTGGACCGTGATCACTAGCCGCTTCGGCAAACTGCGCGGCCAGCGCATCGTCCGCGGCCGAGAAAGCGAATCTGCGGCCTATTATGAACAAAAGTCGCACCGTCCTCGGCAACTGCAGTTGATTTGACCTTTGGAGTGCGGCGACTCGTCGCCGCTTTTGGAATTTAGGATAGCGTTGATTCAGCGCTGGGCATTGGGCGTCAAGTCCATTCTCCAAAACTCCCAGAGCGGCGACGAGTCGCCGCACTCCAAAGTTGACCGGTTGTTAGGGCGGCACTAGAATGAGCGACAGTTTTATTTGACCGCCAGCCATTTGTTGTAGGACGCTTGCATGGACCCGCTGCATTGTGCGATTGCCTTGGGTCCGTTGGCTGCGTACATGTTGCTGTTGGGGCTGATCAATCTTTCGGGCCGGCCGTTCTTGACGACTGGTGCCCGCGACACAGCGGCGCTGGGAGTGGCCATCAGCGGTTTTGTCGTGGCCGGGCCGATGGAATTGTTTTTGCCACACGCGGCGGCGACGCGGTTCGGCCCGTATGTGTGGCTGCTGCTGTTGGCGTTTTACGGGCTCTGTTTGACGTTGGTGGTGTTGCTGTTGCGGCCGCGATTGGTGATTTACAACGTCACACTCGAACAACTGCGGCCGATCTTGGCGGGCGTCGTGTCGGAATTGGATCGTGAGGCCCGCTGGGCCGGCGAATCGCTCGTGCTGCCGCACTTGGGCGTGCAATTAAACGTGGAATCTTTTCCGGCAATGCGCAACACGCAACTGGCCGCGGCCGGGCCGCATCAAAGCTACCTCGGGTGGCGACGACTGGAGATTTCTCTGGTCACGGCATTGCGAGGCGCCAAGAGCGCGCCCAATCCATACGGCTTCTTCCTGATCTCCTTCGGCGTGCTGATCGCCAGCGCTCTCACCCTGTACATGGTCAGCGATCGTCAGGGCGTGGCACAGGCGCTGGGCGAAATGCTATACCGTTAGCCTGCGTGATGCACTGACGTAGCTGAATTTGCAAAAATTCAGTCCGTTTACTCAACTGAAGTTTTGCAAATTCAGCTACGACTATCGTCCCGACACCGTGAAGAAGTTTCTCATCAGCCGCTGGTTCCTGCTTGTGCTGGCCATTGTGCTAATCGTCGGGATGTTGGTCGCTCAGCCGCTGGAATCGCTCGCGAAATCGGCGGCTGTGCGCAACGGCTTAGTCGCGATGGTGCTGTTCATGATGGCCTTGCCGCTGGAAGCCGGGGCCATGTGGCGAGCGCTGCGGCACCCGTGGCCGACGCTGTTGGCGGTGGCGGTTAATTTCGGCTTGCTGCCGTTGTTTGCGTGGGGCATTTCGTTCGGCCTAAGTAAAGAACTGGCGCCGGGCATGTTGGTTGCAGCGGCGACGCCGTGCTCGGTCGCGTCGGCAGCCGTGTGGACTCGCCGCGCGGGCGGTAACGACTCGGTCGCCATTCTGGTCACGATCATCACGAACCTAACCTGTTTCTTCGTCACGCCGTTGTGGGTCGTGATCATGACGGGTCAGGCCGTCGAGAGCGATCAGTTAAGTTTGGGCCGCCTAGTCGCCAATCTGGCACTGATCGTGGTGTTGCCGATGACGCTGGCTCAACTGCTACGGCTGTATCGGCCGCTGGCTGGGTGGGCCACCGAGCACAAACTGAGCATCGGCGTCGGCGCCCAGTTCGGCATCTTGTCGATGATCTTCATTGGAGCGATTTCGACGGGCCTGCGGCTGCGACAGCAGTCCGGTCCGTCGCTGCTGGTGCTGGACTTATTGGTGATGATTGCGGCGGTGATCGGCGTGCATTTGACGATGCTCGGCGTGGGACTATGGCTGGCTCGGCTGTTTCGCTTCTCCGGCCAGGATCGTATCGCCGTGGGTTTCGCCGGCAGCCAGAAGACGCTGATGGTGGGACTGCAGGTGTCGATGGACTTGGGGTTCAGCATTCTGCCGATGGTCGTGTATCACGTGGGCCAGTTGCTGGTGGACACGGTGATCGCAGATCGCTTCCGCAAGCACGCCGAGCGGGCCAAGCCGGGACACCAACCCGACGCATAAGCGAGGGGAACCTGCGTTACACTTCTCCCTCGCTCACGCTTCGGGTTACTGTGACTGAATCGTTCCCCACGTGAAAAACCGGCCCTTGTCCGGTATCCCAACTGATGTTATATTCGCACCTTACACCGAAAAAGAAACCCTCTGCTAATCGGGACTGACGGTCATGAAGGACGGCATTCATCCTCAATATCACAACACCGTGGTCACCTGCGGCTGTGGCAACACCTTCAAGACGC
>JBGTKH010000344.1:0-10722 GCA_041744735.1 Pirellulaceae bacterium
TGTGCAACGGCCGATGGCGGAGGGACCGAGTTACTTTGTCGATGCACGAACGGGCAACGATGCCAACGACGGCGGCGCCGCGACTCCTTGGAAGACAATTCAGCATGCGGTCACGCGCCTGCGTGCGGGCGACACACTTTATCTGCGACACGGGTTTTACTACGAGCATGTCACGGCGTCGGTGGCAGGCACCGAGCAACAGCCGGTGACGATTCGTTCGTTTCCCGGTGAACTGGCGATTGTGGATGGCGGACTGCGCGAGTTCTTCGAGAATCCGGACGAGGCATGGGAGCCGTGTCCTGGCGGAGCGGACGGCGAGTATTGGTCCACGAAAACTTATCCGGACTTGGGCGGCAATGCGGGCGATACGAATCTGTTGGGCAACTTCGGCGATTCGATGATTCCGCTGCACGGATATCGTTTCCGCGGCGACATGCAGACGGCAAACGTGTATTGGAACGTGGGAGACAAGGTAGGAGACGAGGCCAGCGTGTACTGCGGGCCCGGCCTGTATTACGACAGCAGCAGCGGCCGGATTCACGCGCGGCTGGCGCACACGACTCTGCCCGGCTTGCACGCGGACAATTATCGCGGTGAGACCGATCCGCGAAAGGTGCGGTTGATCGTCGCCGGACTTGCGGGCGGATCGCCGTTGACGCTGCGCGATGCCAAGCACGTCCGGCTGCAAGATCTCGTCGTGCGCGGAGCGCGCCGGGCGACACTCGATATTCAGAACTGCCGTGACATTGAATTGGAGGGTCTGACATTGTACGGCGGCTCGACGGCCGTGCTCGTGCACGATACGGCCGGTCTGCGAGTGCATCACACGGCCTGTCGTGGCATCGCGGCGCCTTGGACGTTCCGCGGCAGTTTGAAGTACCGCGCGATTGAGGCTCGCATCTTCTCGGCCAGCGGCTGGGACCCGACCGGCGCGGACAACCGCGACTTCGAGTTGGCCTATTGCGAGTTCACCGATTGCGTGGACGGCGTGTTCATCGGCAACGTGAAGGGCGTGCGCTTGCATCACAATCTGCTCGACAACGTTAGTGACGACGGCATCTTTCTGACGGCGGGCACGGCCTACGACGGCACCACACACGGCGGCGACGTGCACATCTATCAGAATCTGCTTTCGCGCTGTTTGACCACGTTCGCATTCGGAGTGGGGCACGGCCGGCAGAAGACAATCGCCACCGGCAAACAGATGGGCTCGGGCGTTTACATCTATCGCAACGTGTTCGACTTCCGCCGCCCGGTGATGTACTACTGGCCCACCGGCCCCGACGCGCCGCAGGAACTCTCGTCGTTGGGCCGGGTGGCGGGCGATCATGGCAGCCCCGCTTGGGAACCGATGTGGATCTATCACAACACGATTCTGGCCGGCGATCCGCCGCGCTATAACTACGGCACCGACGGATTGAGCGGGGCGATGGGCCACGGCACGCGGCGCCGCGTCTTCAATAACATCATCTGCCAAATGCAAGGCATGACCGGCGAGACGCTGCCGGCGGCGACAGCCGATTATCAAGCCGACGGCAACTTGCTGTGGAGCGTTTCGGACGGGCCAAGCTTCACCGGCGAACCGTTCGCCAAATTCCGCCAGTCGCCTGCGTTCGAGCAGAGCAAGTTGCAGTACGCGCCGGGCTGGACGGCGAACGATCAGTTTGCGGAGCCAAAGTTTGTGACATACAGCAGCGATTGGCGGACGCCAGTTGATCTTCGCTTACGTGCAGACAGCCCGGCCGTTGATGCCGGCATGGCTGTGCCCGCCGAGTGGCCGGACCCGTTGCGGCCGCGCGATGTGGGCAAGCCGGACATCGGCGCGATGCCGATGAATACTGAACCGTGGCACGTCGGCGTGCGCGGACGACTGACCGTATGCGGTGAGAACAAGCCGGCGAACTCGCCGCCGAGTGTAACATCGTGGGCATTCCCAACAGATCACGACCAGCAGGCGACAAGGCACGACGAGAAACCCGCGCTCGTCCTGCAAGGCTATCCCGCGTTCGATGCACCGCTGATCGAGTTCGCGCTGCGCCGCGCGGGAGTGCGAGTTGATTCGATCGAGCGGACTTGGCTCGATACTCGCGGATACGGTAAGTACGGCTTGGTCGCCATCGACGGCAGCTTCGTACGCGCTAAGATCGAACCGAGTAAATTCAATGCCGACGATCTTTCGCGGCTGCAAGAGTTTTTGCAAGGCGGCGGCACGCTGCTATTGATGCGCGAGCGGACCGATTTGTTTGCCACGCCCGAAGGTCAGCAGTTTCTCGCCAAGCTTGTCGGCAGCGGCACTCGCGAGCAAATGATCGAACTGCACATTCTCCAGCCAAATCACGCGTGGGTGAAACATCTGGCCGGCCCGTCGCAGCCAGAGTGGCTCAATGCCAAGGGCGCGTCGCCGCTGCGAACTTCTCTGGGTGATCGCATCATCGGCACCGCGGCCGGATCGGCGACGCTGTATCGCGTGGGCGTCGGCAACGGGCAACTCATCTATGTCGGCTGGACAATCTCGCAAGCGCTGCCCAGCGGCCGGCTGCCGTCAACGGTGGAGCAAGAGGAAGTCTTCGAGCAGCAGATGCAGGTGCTATTGAATTTGGTTGACGATTTATATGCGCGTCGCCATTGAGCAGATCTCGAGCCATGCTCAGTTGGCGAACGGTGGGCGTCAGCCTACTGGTGCTGCGCAGAATTGGCTGGCAACCAGTGGGCTAACGCCCAGCGTTCGCCATATACACGCGGGTTACGCTTCTACCACGCGTTACCGCGTAAGCCTCGATCGCCGGACGGCACACCGATGTCCTGGAAGTAGCGCGCGTGGAAGCCGCCGTAGTACTGCGGATAATAGTTGCCGTAGCTAGGAAACGGCCCGATGGGAGCTGGAAAGCCGCCGTAATTTCCGCGATACGCTGGGCCGTAGAACGACGTGCTTGGGGCGATGTAACCTTCACTGCCGCGGTAGCCATCGCTGGTCCGGTGACTGTTGTCGCCCAGCAGTAGCCGGCTAAGCGGGCCGGCCGATGCTTGTTCGTAACTGCACAGCATTAACGCGGTCGACACGGCCAGGCACAGCAAGATTCGGTTCATTCAGTTGCTCCCTATTTGCAAGGATCGTTCCTTACAAGGTGTAGGTTGCAACTTGCGTCGGGGCTAAGATTTTTCAGTATTGCCGGGAAATTAAATGAAGCGGAACAGCCAGTTCGCGAGCACCAGTCCGAGAATCAGGCTGACCGTCGTGCAGATCGCAATGCCGGTTGTATTGTAGTTGCTGGTTTTGCCGTTGAACCTGGCGCCGCACGCCAGACAGCGCACATACGCGGCGTGGCCCTTTCGGGTTTTGGAATCGGGTGGCTCTGCGGCGGACGGTAGGGATTGGAATCGGAAGAATTTGTTGTGTTCATCGGAGTTGTTTATCGCACCGAATCGGCGTCGGAAGCGCGGGAAACTTTCGCTTCCTGCCAGACGAGCTGGCAGGGGAGCGGAGAGTTGTTGGAAGATCGTTGGCCAAGCCAGTTAAACTGCTTCACCCGCCTGACGAGCAGGCGGGGGCCGCTCGGTGTCGTCCCGATTTTGGGCTGAAATCCGGATTAGTAACCGCGGAAAATTACTTGATGAATTGGAAAAGTAGCGGCAGGGCGCAAGCCCAACGGTTTGCGGCACCCGAGGGCTTGCGCCGGTACGCGAATTCGACAAGTTATTTTTTCGCGGATCCTTAGCTTCCGGCTGTCGAGAGCACTTCCACCGGCGGCAGGCCGGAGACGTACTTCCGCCAGGCGTTCAGTTGGTCGCGGGTCATGCTGTTGTCGCGCGTAATTTCGTGCTCGAGGTTGGTATCGGTGCCTTTGACGTTCACATGTACGGTGAGCCGGCCGTTCTCTTCGTATTTGAAGCGGACTTCGATCGGCGTTTGGCTCGGCAGGTCCGGCGGCAGGTGGCGAATCGAGCACTTGCCGATTTGCGAGCAATCATCGGGCGACGCACTTTCCCCCTCGACGATTCTCACCAGAATCGACTTCTGCCCGGCTTTGTGAGTTTTGAAGACACGCTTGGCAGAGACCGGCAGCGGCGTGTTGCGGGGGATCAGGATGGCGTTGCGGGGCCGCTTGGTTTTCGTGTCGGTGGCCACGACTCCCAGGCTGTGCGAGTTGACGTTCTTGATGCGGAACTTCGGCGTCTTGCCTTGGTGCTTGTCGATCAAGATGCCGGCGTGCAGGGCCGCGCCGTGAGCGACCGCTTCGTCGGGCGAGATCGAGCAATCGGGTTCTTTGCCGGTCAACTGCCGCATCATGTCGACCACCGCCGGCATGCGCGTCGAGCCGCCGACCATCAGCACGCGATCGATGTCGCTCCATTGCAAACCGGCCGCTTGCAAAGTTTGCCGCGTAGTGAACGCGGTGCGGTCAAGCAAATCCTGCGTGATCTCATGAAACATTTGCCGAGTCACTTCGACCCGCACGGCGTGGCCTTTATAGTCGCAGCCGATGGCGGATTTGCTGCGCGCGGAGAGCGTGCGTTTGGCGTCTTCGCATTCGCGCCACAAGCGGCCGTAGGTGTTGGAGTCCTCGCGCGGGTCGACGCCGAATTTGCGAATGAACTCTTCGGCCACGTAGTCCACCAGCCGCTGGTCCCAGTCGCGGCCGCCCAACTGCACGTCGCCATCGGTGGCCAGCGCAATGAAGTCATGGCTGCCGATCTCCATCACTGTCACGTCGAACGTGCCGCCGCCCAAATCGTAGACCAGGATTTTGCGCCGCTCGTCGCCGCTACGATCCGACGTAAAGTATCCTTGTTGAAAGCCAAAGGCCACGGCGGCGGCGGTCGGTTCGTTGATGATGTCCATCACATCGAAGCCGGCGATGTAGCCCGCGTCCTGCGTGGCCTTGCGGCGGACTTCGTCGAAATACGCCGGCACTGTGATCACAACTTTCTCGAAGTTGCCGATCTGCCGCGTTGAGTCTTTGCGCATCTTATTCAGAATCCAGGCTTGCAGTGCCTCGGGCGGATACTGGCGATCTCCCAACACCTTGTGGAACATGCGGTGTCCGAGATCGCGTTTGGGGCACTCGGCGACCAGATCCATCTCCGTGGCCATCGCCTTGACGGCCTCTTTGCCGATCACCACGTCGTTGCCCTCGAAGAGCATGACGCTGGGTGTGGTTTTGTCCCCTTCGGCGTTGATCAACGTTTGCGGCCGGCCCAAGTCGTCGAGCACTGCCACGGCGGAATAGGTCGTTCCCAAATCGATGCCAACGGCCGGAATGCGAGATGAATTCATGAGACTGTTGCAGGCTTAATCGTCGTAACCGTGAGACTCTCCCAGTGGGTCCGATGTCGCATCTTACCATCACAGCGGCGGGTGGGGAATTGGCCGCGGCCGCATTGGCGGCTGTTAAAGCGTGCGCGTTGGGAAGACTTCGCGACGGAAGCGGGTCGCTCGCAATAAACCGCATTGGCAAGCCACCGCAAACATTGTCGGCTGGCACACCGCCCCCGGCCGATGAACGTTGATACCACGGACGACGTTTACTGCAGGAAGCTCGGACTACTTACCCCTATCGAGACCCGCACATGCCCGTGGAAATCACGCACTTGGTCGTTGGATGCGCATTCTTCTTCGTCTGGGCTCTGGCCGGGCAAATCGTGGTGAGCGGCCGGCCGCAATATCAGCCCCACGAAGTGCCGCGAACGCCGTAGTATGGCGTGGGTCTGCGCTTCGACTCACGACGCTAATCTGACGCGCGAGTTTTGAATTTGCGCCTTTCTGTAACTGCGCTCGCCAGATCTCTCCAGAGCCGAGGATTTCGCGGGTTTTCGGGCTTGCTTGGACTCTCACCGCGACCTAGATTTGCACTGATCGAACGGGCATAGGATACTGGATGGGCGTGCTACGCCGCGCAGTTTCGGTCTGTCCCCCGTTCGTAGCTAGAGTTACCGACTCCGATGAGCAACAAGGAAGACCATTTCGATTGTCTCAGCGCCGACTATGTCGAGGGGTTGCTTGAAGATTTTCTGCGCGACGCGTCGTCGGTGGAGCCGGAATGGCGCCGATACTTCGAGACGCTGACGAGCAGTCGCACAGCCGGAAAGCCGGCGCGGTTTCGTCCCTCCTTTCGTCCCGGCAGTTTGTTTAACCCGCCCAGCGTCGCGGGCGGCAACGGCGCGGCAGTCCGCTCGCCGGACGATGTCGCGCTGCTTCAGGAGCGAGTGGATCAACTGATCCGTTCGTATCGGGTGCGCGGTCATTTGGTGGCAAAAGTTGATCCGCTGATGCGGCCGCGGCCTCATCATCCTGAATTGGATCTCGAATATCATGAGTTGACGGACGGGGATCTGAAGCGGTCGTTCTCCACCATGGCCATTGGCGGGCCGGCGACGCAGACGCTGGACGGAATCGTGCGCCGGTTGCGGCACACGTACTGCCGCTACATCGGCGCGCAGTTCATGCACATCGATGAATTGTCGGTCCGCGATTGGCTGCAGAAGCGGATGGAAGAAACGGAGAATCGGCTGCAGCTCTCGCGCGCCGAGCAGCTTCGCATTCTCACGCGGCTGTCCGACGCGATCACCTTCGAAGAATTCGTTCGCAAGAAATACGTCGGCGCCAAAACGTTTTCGCTGGAGGGCGCGGAAAGTCTGATCCCGCTGCTCGATTTGGCGATTGAAAAGGCCGGCCGGCAAGGCATTCAGGAAATCGTGTTGGGCATGGCTCATCGCGGCCGGCTGAACGTGCTGGCGAACATTCTGTCCAAACGGCCGCAGGATATTTTCTGGGAGTTTGAAGATGCCAACCCGCACTTGCATCACGGCCGCGGCGACGTGAAATATCATCTGGGCTTCAGTAGCGATTGGCAGACGGCCGAAGGACATTGCATTCATTTGTCGCTGTGCTTCAACCCGAGCCATCTGGAGTACGTGAATCCCGTGGCGCTGGGCCGCATGCGAGCCAAGCAAGACCGCTCGCAGGACGCGAACCGCCAAAAGGGCCTCGTGCTGTTGATTCACGGCGATGCTGCCTTTGCTGGCGAAGGCGTCGTGCAGGAGACGCTGAATTTGAGTCAACTGCCCGGCTACTCGACCGGCGGCACGTTGCATGTGATCGTGAACAATCAGATCGGCTTCACGACGTCGCCCGAAGAGGGCCGTTCTAGCACCTACGCCAGCGACGTGGCGAAAATGCTGCAAATCCCGATCTTCCACGTCAACGGCGAAGATCCCGAAGCGGTCGCTCAGGTTGTCGATTTGGCTCTCGACTTTCGGGAGAAATTCGACCGCGACGTGGTCATCGACATGTATTGTTATCGGCGGCTGGGGCACAACGAAGGGGACGAGCCGAGCTTTACTCAGCCGCTACTCTATCGAGCCATCGAGAGCCGCGATTCTGTTCGGGAAGGGTATCTGACGCGGCTGTTGCTGTTGGGCGGCGTGACGTACGACGAAGCCGAAAAAATCGCCGAACAGCGGCACAAGCATTTGGAAGAGGAATTTGCACTCGCACAGCGTGACGATTACGTGCCGCAGCGACAGACGCTGACCGGTGTGTGGGAAGGCTACGTCGGTGGCGAAGAGCCGGCCGACGACGAAGTACAAACCGGCGTGGACGCAGGCCGGCTGTCGGAACTGCTGCAGAAGCTGACCGAAGTTCCTCACGGCTTCCACTTGCATCCGAAACTAAAACGCGCGTTCGAGAAACGCCGGCAAATGGCCGACGGCAGCAGCCCGCTGGATTGGGCGGCCGCCGAAGCGCTGGCGCTGGCCACGCTGTCCGTTGAAGGGCATCGCATTCGCTTATCGGGACAAGACGCGGAACGCGGCACGTTCAGTCACCGGCACGCGGTGCTGCACGACGTCGAAGACGGCCACAAGTTCACACCGCTGCAGCATCTGGCCGACGATCAGTCCCCGCTGGAAATTGTCAACAGCCCGCTCTCCGAGGCCGGCGTGCTTGGTTTCGAGTATGGCTACAGTTTGGATTTCCCCGACGCGCTGGTGGCGTGGGAAGCGCAGTTCGGCGATTTCTGGAATTGTGCACAAGTGATCGTGGACCAATTCATCGCCAGTGCGGAAGACAAATGGCGGCGCTTGAGCGGCTTGGTGATGCTGCTGCCGCACGGCTTCGAAGGCCAAGGGCCGGAACATTCCAGTGCGCGGCTCGAACGGTTTCTGATTCTGGCAGCCGAGCACAATCTGCAAATCGTTTGCCCGAGCACTCCGGCCCAGTTTTTCCACAGCTTGCGGCGGCAAGTGAAACGACGTTGGCGCAAACCGCTGGTGGTGATGACGCCGAAGAGTTTGCTGCGGCATCCGCGCGTGGTGTCGTCGCTCGAGGAGTTGCAGCGCGGCCGCTTCCAGCGAGTGATTCCCGATGCGGACGCCAAGGCAACCAACGTTCATCGCGTGCTGATGTGCAGCGGGAAGATTTATTACGAGTTGCTAGAGATGAGAGAATCACTCGAGCGCGATGACTTGGCGATTGTGCGTCTCGAGCAACTTTACCCGCTGCCGGAAACACAACTGCGGGCGATTATGGCGCCGTTTCGCGCCGGCACCTCGGTGTATTGGGTGCAGGAAGAACCGGAAAATATGGGCGCGTGGCGATATTTGAAGGTAATGTTGGGTGACCGGCTGTTCGGCAGCTACCCGCTGATTGCCGTCACCCGTCCCGCAGCCGCCAGCCCCGCCACCGGCTCGTCGGGCACTCACAAGTTAGAACAACAAGAGCTGTTGAACGCGGCATTGGCGGAAGGGTGATTAAGGTCGAACGAAATGCGAAGCGTCCGTAGGACGGATTGCCAATCCGTCCGTCGGATCTCTTCGCTTTGATTGGTGTCTAAATGACGGACGGATTGGCAATCCGTCCTACGGAAGAGACTCACGCCGCATCCAGATTGCATCTTAGGATACTGCAACCATGACTGTCGAACTGAAAGTGCCGGAAGTCGGCGAATCGATTCAAGAAGTGCAAATCGGGCACTGGCTGAAAAAGGTCGGTGACCGTGTGAAAATTGACGAGAACCTGGTCGAGATCGAAACCGACAAGGCATCCGTCGACCTGCCCGCTCCCATCGCGGGCGTGATTGCGGAGATTTTGAAAAAGGAGGGTGCCACCGTCTCGGTTGGTGAAGTGATCGGTTACTTGGATGAAGGCGACGGCGCGTCATCTGGTAAGCCCAAGGCTGAGGAGAAGTCCAAAGCGGTTGAAAAACCCAAGGCAGATAAGACGCCTAAATCAGAGAGTGCCGATAAGCGTGAAACTCACGAAGCGAGCGACGAGCCAAAAGCACGTCCCGCCGCTCGCAAGAGCGCGGTCGTTGTACCCGCCGCCATGCGTGCACTGGCCAAATACGGCCTGCGTCCCGAACAGGTCGAAGCCACAGGGCCTAATGGGCGGCTGCTCGAAGAGGACGTAATGCGTTACGTCGAAGAGCATGCTGACGAGTTGGAAGCGGAAGAGCCAGCGCCCGATAAAGAGCCCACGAAAGAGCCCACGAAAGAACCTGCATCGAAAGCCGCCGAAGAATCCGCTGAAAAAGCAGAACGCAAACCGCGCGAGGAAACCAAACCGAAAGACGAACGTAAGCCGCGCGAAGAGTCAAAGCCTGCGCCACGCCAGCCGCCAGTCGCCGAAAGGCCAGCGGCCGAAGCCTCCGACATGGAGGAGCTAGTGCCGATGAGTCTGATCCGCAAACGGATCGCCGAGCGGTTGGTCGAGGCCCAGCACAAAGCCGCGCTTCTGACCACGTACAACGAAGTAGACATGACGGCGGTGATGGAGCTGCGCAACAAGTACCGCGATGCGTTTCAAACGAAGTACGGCGTCAAGCTCGGCTTCATGTCGTTCTTCGTCAAAGCCGCGATCGACGCGCTGGGCCAATTCCCGGCGCTGAACGCCGAGATTCGCGGCACGGACATCCTGTATCGCAACTACTATCACGTCGGCATCGCCATCGGCGGCGGCAAAGGGCTCGTTGTGCCCGTGCTGCGGCACGCCGAACGCATGAGTTTCGCGGAAATCGAACAAGCGATCGGCGAATTTGCCGCGCGGGCTCAGCAAAACAAGATCAAGCCGGATGAACTGTTGAATGGCACTTTCACGATCAGTAACGGCGGCGTCTATGGCTCGTTGCTCTCGATGCCCATCGTCAATCCGCCGCAAAGCGGGATTCTGGGCATGCACGCCATTCAAGACCGCCCCGTTGCTCGCGACGGCCAAGTCGTCATCCGCCCAATGATGTACGTCGCCCTGACCTATGACCACCGCCTGGTCGACGGCCGCGAAGCCGTTACGTTTCTGCGCCGCGTGAAGGATGTGATTGAAGAACCATCGCGGCTGCTGATCGAAGTCTGACCCGTGCCGCGTCCGTGCTACATCGTTGAACGTAACCGCGACCCACTGGGGAGCGAGTCCAGCTACCTTTTTCGATCCACGCCCGGCGTGCTATACTGCGTGCCGCGTTTTCTCTCACCCATTCAGCCAGTGAGTGCGGCAGCTATGGACTTCGAGCAACGTTTGCATAAGGCGATTCAACGCGGGCAGCGGCGGGGTGAGGAGAAAGAGCGCGAGGCCGAGGCGAAGGCGCTGAGCGAAGAGGAGATCAAGAGCCTGCACACGCAATACCGGCTGACGCTGTCCGAGCACATCGAAAGCTGTCTGCGGCGATTGCCCAACCATTTTCCCGGCTTTCAATTCGAGACGATCTACGGCGACCGCGGCTGGGGCGGCGC
>JBGTKH010000345.1:0-9568 GCA_041744735.1 Pirellulaceae bacterium
GAAGTTCAACCTGCTGCCGGGCGTGCAGGACGCCCACCGATGTTTTCAGGAACAACATCCCGAAGATGAACTCCTTGTACTCCGAGGCATCCATGTTGCCCCGCAGAATGTCGCACGCCTCGAACAGCTTGCGTTCCAGCCTTGGCAGCGTGAGCTTTTGGTGCTTCCTTTTCGGTTTGGCATCCGCTTGACCGTTGCTCTTTATTGCGATTACTGGCACTGTGTCCTGGCTCATCTTGCGCCCCGTGGATTTCGTTGCCTTCGTCGTTGCGCCGTTGTTCCCATTTAGCAGCCGCTCCACGAGTTGCTCCCGTTTGCCCTTTGTCGGCAGGCCCAACTCACCGCAAACGGATTGCAATTCGTTTTTTCGCAGATACTCCAACAAATGCGCCGCCGTCACCGAGCGTAAACCGGATAGCTTCGACTGCATTGCCTCAGCGCTGCGGCGATCCACGCCGTCGATTTGCAAATCATCGAGGATGTGCTTGAGGTCGTCACGACTGAGAACCGACAAGATGGCAGGCTTGAGTTTCATCCGACGAGTTCGATTGACCGTATTCGTGTCCGAACAAATGCCCATCATCACCCACACGCCGGACACCTTCGGTCCCGCCAGTGGGCTAGATTCCTCTGAATGTACGGCGTGCCAATGCGGCCAGCAAGTAGCAAGTCGAAAAGCAGGTAGCTTGAAATTCGATTGCGACAAGAAAACGAACATCTCTTGGCGATTCGCGATCCTCGGCATTTGCAGCACTGAGCCGAGGCAACGACAGAGCGGCGAGGGCGACCACCGCTCGAAAACTATTGGCTGAGATTCGTATGCGGTGTCTCCCTCCGGTCATTTGAGAAACGCTTCTAGCTTCGTGCGTTCGTCATCGGTCAGCGGTTGCCCGTCGATGGCGACCATCGGCAGAGCCGCTCGCAACGCCTCAATGTCCACCACCGAAATGTCGATGCGACGGAGTTCAAGCTTCTTCAAGCGTGGCAAATCCTTCAGTCGTTGCAGCGCGGTCAGCGACAGTCGAGCTTCATCGAGCGTCAGCGACTCCAGCGTCTTTAGCTTTGACAGCGTGTCAAACGTCGAGTCATCAAGGCTGGCCTTGTTCGAGCCGCCGTCGTAGCGCCGCAGGCGTTGGCCCAGCCACAGCGATCTGAGTTCCGGCAGTTTCGTAAGCGACTCGTTGCCGGCCTGTGTTTGGTAGGTGTGCCAAGTACGAAAATCTCGAAGCTGTTTGATCTCCTCCACGGCCGCCAACCCTTGGTCATTGAACGGCGTGCCGGCGATCGTCAGCCGCTCCAATTTGGGCAGAGCTTTCAATGCCGCGAAACCCGATCCATCGAAGCCCTTCATGCCCAGCGACGGATGGAAGAACGACAGCGACCGCAGGCTGGTTAACGCCGTCAGCTTGGCCAAGCCCGCATCGCTCACCTGGATGCCATCGGTGCCTAACTCTTCGAGCTTGGACAGTCCGGAAAGATGCGGCAGTGTCTCATCCGTCAGTCCCTTGCATTGACCGTACAATGTCAGGCTCTTGAGTTCGCGGAGTTGTCCGATCAGTCGGAACTCAGCATCGCCCAGCTTCGAGCAATCCTTGAAGACGATCTTCGTAACGACGCCATCCGTCTGCGTTACTTGCGCTCCGAGTTCTGTTAGTTTCGCGGAGGGGAAAGTGTCGTCGATGTCCTTCAACGTCTTGTGCAACCACGCGACAAGCTGCTCTTTGTAATCAGAGTTCAGCTTGTCCCAACCTCCCATGCCGTGACCGCCGTCGGGAATGTTGATCAAGTCGCACCGATTCCCCGCATCTTTCATCTGCTTTTGGAATCGCGTGGATTGTTCGAACGGCACGGTCGAATCCTTGTCGCCGTGGATCAGCAGGAACGGCGGCATCCCTGGGTGAACGAAACTGCTGGGCGAGCTATCACGGAGCCGCTTCCAGGCGTCGTCATTCAACTCGGTCAGACCCAAAAGCGAGGTCATCGACTCGCCGAGCATATTGCGGTGCTTCACCTGTAACTTCAGATCGTGTGGAGCGTAGAACGGGACGACCGCCGCGACGCGTGTCTCGTCGTCGGCCTTCGCTCCCACATACGACACGAGATGCCCGCCGGCCGACTCGCCGATTAGCGCGATGCGGCTGACATCGACCTTGTACTCCTTCGCGTGAGCCTTCACCCAACGAATCGCCGTCTCGACGTCCTCAGCACATGCCGGCCAACGATGTTGTGGAGCCAGCCGATAGTTGATCGTGAACCATGCGAAGCCCGCCTTGCTGAGCGGTTCAAACAGCGGCTTGATGTAGGTCTGCTTGTCTCCCTTCGTGAATCCGCCACCATGAACCAGGACGCAGGTCGGGAACGGGCCGGCTCCCTCTGGCACGAACGCATCCAGCGTCAGGCTGATCTCGCCGACTTTCGCGAACTCGATATCGGTCTTCAGCGACGGCAGGTCCTGTTCCGCCGCTTCCGTGTGGATCACAGCGCAAGTCAGCAGGGTTAACAAACTTAACACAGCAACGAGGCGAGGTCGGTTCATTATTGAGGTTCCATTGAGGCAAGAAATCACTATCACGAAGATGCGCTGAGCGATGATTGTAGTGCGGTCATGAGTTCTCGCACAGATCTTGCAACCGCCATCAAGCGGAATCGACCCCGAAGAACGGCGCAAAGTAAAGAAGAAGAGCAGTCGCGAGGCCCGACTCCAGAAAACGCCACAGGAGGGCGAGTGGAGTTGAACGTTCACACGTTGAAAACGAGTGACGGGGCAGCCATCAGTGACGAGTCTCGGCTCAACATCGTCGGTCTACAACCTGCCGAAGTGATGTTGTTCGACTTGGCGTAGGCCGGTGTCGAAGTACAAGGCGCATCCCAAGCAACTCGTCGCCTCGACTTGAATTGACCGCGATACGTGCCGGCAGATCGCTCGCATCGCACCGAAGAGATTCGCGATTTCGAATCAACTTGTTAGTCTGAATGTGCCGCTGCATCGCCGTTCCATTTTCAGCCAAGGAGGGTATTCCGTGTCCAATCCGGTCCGTTCGCTCAACGCGTATCTTGACTGGCCGCTGGTGGCCCAAGTACTCAACCAGCAAACCCGTGAACCTGCCTTGCCGACATACACGGCATGTCCACTGTGTGACTCCGGCGCCGTGGCGATCTACCGGGATCATCTGGTGGGCGGCGCGTGGTACCACTGTCGCACGTGCAATAGCAGCGGTGACATGATCGAGTTGGCGGCGCGCATCTGGGACTTGAGCTTGGAGGAGACGATCGCCAAGCTTGCCGGCCACGGCTGCGAGTTGCCGTCCGATGCCCAATCCGTTGCCCGATACATCCACGACCACGTCGACTACCGCAAGCGATTGATGCAACTGTGGCAGGCGTCGCGCAGCGGACTACAACGGCGGGCTGGCGATTTGATGCACTTGGAGCAGCGATTCAACTTGCGCTGCGACGTTTCGCAAGACCGCTGGGCGGACGGTCCGGGCTGCCTGCTGGGCGGTATCGATGCGGAGAAAGTGGAGCGGACGTTCGCGCCGGGCGTGATGAAACATGCCGACATCAAAGTGCAACGCAGCAGCCCCAGCGAGCATGCCATTTTTCAAGGGCCAAAGTGGCGCGAGGTGCTGGTCTTGCCTTTCTTCGATCTGCCGAGGCGGATCTGTTCCTTCCTGTTCGCCGGCCGCGCAGGTGAGTATCCCGCGGACTTCGTGTTCCGCCGCGCGAATATGGGGTTCCACGGCAATGGGTACGGCTGTGCAGCGCTCGAAGCGGGACTGGCCATGCACCCGCGCGTCCTGGACGCGGCCGACAGCGACTGGGAGCACACGATCGTGGCTGTCAGCAATCCGATCGCAGCGCTGCGGCTACAGATGCGGCACGTGCGCGAAAGTATCCGGCCACTGCCGCTGGTGATCTGGTACGACTCCCTGCTGCGTCGCAAGCAACACGCCGGTGGCCGCCGGACGCGCACAATCAATGCCTGGGAAATGCTCGGCAATCGCAAGATCGTGTTCTGGATGCCGGAGATCTCCGCGGCGACCTTTCTGCAGGCCATCGCCCATGACGGCTGGGTCTCGCGGATGGGTCCGCGCTTCTCCGGCGACGAAACCCTGAAACAGTACATGTGGCGGTATTCACCGCGTGAGGTCATCAAGCACATCCTACAGGCGGCCGAACCCTGGCCGAGAGCCCTCTCGCGGGCCAACGATCAGATGGTTTCGTCGGAGGCGGAAGCGATGTTCCTGCGGCTGCAAAGCGACGGCGCCGACTTGGAACGAGTTGCGGAAAGTTGTGGGAAGTTAACCGGCCAAAGACTGGCAAAGATGTTCGTGGACGGCGGACAGCGAACCGCCGTGCTGTGCGGCAAGACCATCATCGAGCAAGCTGGAAAATGGTACGTGAGCCGCGGCCCAAACAAGCCGCTGGAATTGATTTCAGACGCCATACTGCGCATTGATTACGCAATCCGAAACCGCCGGCTCAATCAGGTGACATTGGCCGCACGCGCAATTTATGGCCACCACGTGGTGCGATTTAAGGTGCCGGCGGAACGACTAGTGAAGCAGGGGATGGTGTTGTTGCGCAAGGTTTTGTCCAGCCGCGGGACTGGCGTCCCCGTCACCAATCCCAAGTGGTCGAAACGCCTGGTCGACATAGCTCGGCTGTTTCATCAGCCCACGATGCTCTGGGCCGTGGAATCGGTCGGCTGGGACGATTACGAGCGCCGATTTGTGTTGCCCAAGTTCGCGATCGGCATCGACGGCATCTCGAAGGCAGTCGTTGAGGCGATGTTTTCTCCCGCCGCACCCGCCCGACAATTGGAGCCGCCGAGCGATGGCGACATGTACTTTGAAGGTGGGTTTGCCAAAAACCTCGACTATCCCACGAAACTTTTTTGGGCGGTGTTGGCCTGCCTGGTCACCAACATTATCGCCCCCAGGTATTGTCGCGATCGCCAGGGGATCGGACTGCGTGGCGAGGGGGCGGAGGCAATGGGCCAGTTCGTCGCCGAGGCCATCGGCTGCTTGCGCCACGACGTCGCCAGCGCCAAACAAGTTCGGCGGGCGCTGGAGCAGGAACACGAGCACGGTTGGCCGATCTTAGTTTGCGAAGAAACACCTTTACGACCGCGAGTCCGCCAGTTGCTGCTAGAGCCGCGGGACAAACCGCGCAACCTCATCGTGCCGCTGCGTGAAGATGAGGCGCAGGCGCTCGTCGAGCGCCGTGATTGGTTGGTGGTCACGGGTCGGCAGCCGGTGGAAATCGACGACATTTTGTGCGACCTCGCCCGGCTGTTTGTGCCGGCGTATCTGCAAATGCTCTGCGCAAGATCCTACTGGGTCGTACATGAAAAGCGATGGCGGGAACCGTTCGTCGCGCAGGTTGTGCGCGACATGGCTCATTTTTACGGTGAACGCGGCTTTGAAAAAGACGCTGTGCTCGCCGCCATTTCAATGGTTTGTCCGAAGTCCAAGGTAAAACGACGTGGGCCGGCGCGCAGCGCATCCAGCGCTTGTGGAGAAAGGTAAGGGTAGACAACGGGGTTAGATTTTGGCCCGGACGGGCTGCGTCATGGCCGGACCATGTGAATTGATTGCCCGCGCCATTCCGCTTTCACCATCTTCACGCGCGGGCCATTACAGTGCGTGAAAATAACAGCAATGAGGGCAAAGTGGCGTCTGCCGTCGCCCCATCGAGCCGAACAAATGCGAATCACGTGCCCGCCTGCCCTGTCGAAAGGTCCACTCGATTTTATCTCGATCCTGACGTGACGAGTGTTGCCCCCCAGTCACCCCCAACGACCCGCGGCACAGGCTGCTCCGCGACACCACACGGACATTGGGATTTCACAGCCGGATCGCTTCGTGAGGTTACTGCTCATCGTCTTCCGCCGCGTCCCGCACTTCGGACAGGTCGACGCAGCGCTCCGGCGGTTGCTGCATAAACTCGTCCCATGCCTCCCACGCGCTCGCCGGCAGCATGTAATCCTCCTCACAGAGATCAATCTCGTCCGTCGGCTCAAGATGCACGATCCACCTGGTTTCCTCTTCGGTCAGCTCTCGCCACCGAGCCAGCGATCCAAGATTCACCGCGCCATACCTGAGCTTTTCGAGCAACCTTTCCCGGCTCATGTTCTAATCCTCCATGCTCGCAGAACTTGGCGAAGTCGAATGGCCCGCAGTGCAATGTTTGTCTCAGTGTGCCGCGGCGACGGCTTATTGGCCCACACATGCACTGGCAACTTGGCAACTCTGGATGGAAGTGCGCCAAATTCAGTGGCCGTGTTGCTGAGGGGCGTTTTGGCAGTCAAGTGCTACAGCAGGCGGGCCTCAGCGTGTTCGGCATAGCTCGACCAACAGCCTGCCAGTGTAGTCGTTCAGCAGCATCTCTACCATTTCGCTCTCGCATCATCAATTAACAACCGCCCTTCCTTGCACAGAACGTCGCGTACGCGAGAGGTGCCCGTGGATAGATCGTGTCTCGGACAAATTACACTCACTTGAATGTAGAGTTGCTCGCCCGCACAAGCCGGGAAACTTTCCCGGCTTGGTGACTGGTCTTAGCTTTCGGTGTCGTGGCAATGCGATTCGGCCTCAATGGGGTCAGTCACGGCCAGCATGTTTTCGATCAAAACCTGCACTTGTTTCAGGGCGCGGCGGCTATGCGCATCGAGGGCTCGGTTCCAGCCATCGAGCGCCGCGAGCTGTTTTTGCATCGCCCGCGTCGCGGTCCGGTCGTTGCAGCGGGTGGCAAACCGCGCAACTGCCTGTGACACCGGAGCCGGTACCGCGTCTAGCGCCTTTTTTAGGCTTCGACAAAACTGGTGCGACGATTTGCTGCAGCACTTCGCGGGTGTGCGGCATGTCTCGACAATATCTGCGTCGACCAGTTGGCGAATGCGGTGTCGCTTTTCTTTTCGCGACAGTTCGGCCGTGTCCATGATCTTGACGAGTTGCTGGCCCAGGCGGTCCCACGTGTCGGCAGGCAAGACCTTGACGATTTTCTTGGCTTGCTGTTGCGACAGCAGCCCCAATTCGATGAGCGGCTCGTATTGCAGCGGAAGCACGGCAAGCTGTGACCAGCGCTCGGCCGTGGTGCCATCCACCCCCAGCCGTTCACCAAGGTAGTCGCGAAAGTCGCCACGGGCTTCCTCCTGCTCGCCGCTTCGCCACTGCGCGTTTTCGACTTGCTTTAACGCGAGGAAGGCCCGTCCCAGGCCGAGATTGGTGAGTTGTCGGCGGTGCAAGTTGTCCTCAATCAGGCGGCGCATAACAGCAGAAGCACCGAGCGCCACGAGGTCGTGACGCACCCAGCAATGGATATGCGTCCACCCGAGCAACCTGGCCGCCGCCACTCGTCCATGGCCACAAATGATTACAAAGGTCGGCGTGATTTCGACGGCGTTGATCAGCTTGTCTCGTTTAAGACTGTCCGCTAACTCTTTGATTTGCTGGGGCGAATGAGGATTGAAAACGGCTTGTTCAGGATGAGGTTGCAGATTGTCGATGCGCACAGGGACTATCTTTTTGGACGCAAATTGATCGGTCATTGTTCTACTCCTCGAAAAAAGAGGCTGATGCTAATGTTGGCTTTGCAATATCCTTCGGCCGCTCTCCGCCGCTCGCTGTATCCTGCTGAGTACGTCCCCTGCCTCCGTCAGCTTGCCGCTGAGCCGCTGTGCTGTACGGGCACCAATCGGCTTTCCCAAAACTGCGTCGCCTCCGTTAAACCACGCCACGTCAAAACGATTCAGCCACGTGATCGTGCGGTCGATCATGTCGTCCAGCGCATCTTCTGCCGACTTGGGTGTTAATGGCGGGACGCCACCACCGCTCCGCTTCTTGCCGCCGAGCAATTTGCGGACCTCTCGCCGCATGGCGACCACCGTCCACTTTTCATTTATGCAGCGACATAGAATCCGCGCTCGCGAACGCTTCGGCAGCGACATGGCCAGTGTGAGGTGGCAGTGGCTAAAGCCGAAATCAGCGGCTCTTGCCGTTTGCTGGATACTGCGGAGTTCCGCAACGCTGAAAACCGCGTAGGCGGCTCGCGCGTTCCAGAGCCGATTCTTCGATACGGGTCCGCCTCCCAGGGCGGCAGCAAGGCCAGAGACGCCCTCGCGTCCGCGCGCACCCGGAGGGCAAAGCTCGGCGACTAGTTGGCCAAGCCGGTGTTCCCAAATCAGATCGCGATTCGCCGGCGCAACTTCGAGGTGGTCCCGCAAATCTCGGAACGATCCGTGCTCAGCGAAAGGGCTGTTGTCGGGCATTGCGTGTCCCACTCACAAAAGGCCTGCGATGCGCGGCGCCATTGACACCACGATCGAATCACACTTACGCTAATGCATTATGCAAGCAAAGCCAAGATCGATCGGGTCCGGACCAATGCACGCTAAGGTATATTCGGTTTTTAGTCCAGCGCAGCCAGAATCCGCCGAGCGCGGCGGCGCGGTCAGCGAGAGTCGCGCAAATCGCCAAATCGACGTGCAGGTCATGTTGCGCGACGATGTGGCTGTCCTGTCGAGCGTAGACACGCTGCTCAGCGGCGTGGATGAGTTGAACGCGCGCCTTTCACCGTATTCGACGCGGTCAGGTCAGTCTTCGGGAGGTCGGTCACCTCGTCGACTGTGGTCACCTGAGGCCTCGTATCATTTGCGCGAGCACGTGTTTGTCCATGCCAGCGGATTAGATCAGATCCTAGGTCACCTGCGCGCGAACTGCTGTTCGATCGACCGCATCGTGGTCAATCAATGGCCGCAACTTAGTCGTGCGTCGCAGCCGGGGCAACTGCTGGGTCTAGCGTCGTATGAGGCAGAGTTACTGCGCAGCGTGCGGGACAAGCCATGGGGACAGGTTCTGGCGCTGGGTAGAGTCGTGCCTGGAATGATCGCCGCATTAGCGCAATTTTTCTCGCGCGAGAACATCCTAGTCGTCGCCAAGAACGAGGAGTCGGTCAATCGTGTTGCGAGGGAACTGAGGCTGCGGACGAAGCGACACGTATCGACAGGGCCAGCGATACAATGGAACGCTCGCCCGCTGGTGCGTGTTGAGTCGCTGTCCGGCCTCTGTCGTACGAGTCACGATTGGCGGGTTCTGATCTTCGCGGACGTTGAGTCAGCCGCCTCCGACACGGGCATGCAGCAGGCGTTGTTTATGCCGGAGGAGGCGATTTATGCGTTTGTCGCGGTGGATCGACAATTGGACGACGAAGACCGGTTGCGCCTGCGGGTTACGTGCGGCCCAGAGATCTTCTGCCTCGATAACAGGCCCTTCACGGCGACGGATGTGACGGTCCTCGCCGTACGGGCGTACCGGACGCGTCTTAAACCAATACATGATCCATTGGCGCACAAACGCCGCCAAGTTTGGCAAAACCCTAAACGCAACCAGCAAATTGCGCGAATGGCCGAAGCGTTTGCGGACAAGAATGGGGCAGGATTGCGAGATTGCCGGATTCCAATCGAAGCGATCGAGGAGCAACTCAGCGATGTCGGCCCGAGTCCCCGCGTGGCCATCGTCGTAGAGAGCCCCGAGCACGCTCGCAGCCTGCGCCGACTGCTGCCGGG
>JBGTKH010000346.1:0-4949 GCA_041744735.1 Pirellulaceae bacterium
CGGCCAGTTGCTTCATGTGTTTCGAGAAGTGCACGCCTGGCAGCTTGGTCGAAATGGGTTCGAACGTGCCGCGAATTTCGGCCGGCGCGTCGGGCTTGGGGTCGAACGTTTCGTAGTGCGACGGGCCGCCGTCCATCCAGATCAAAATGCAGCCGGCGGCTTGTCGCCTGCCGCGACCGGCCGGTGCGGCAGACGCAGTGGCTCGCAAGGCTCCGACAAGTCCGCCGGCCAAAAGGCCGCCTAAGCCGAGTTGCAGACAGTCGCGCCGGGAAAAGCCTTCGCAGTTGGGTCGCATTTGCATTGTGTCACCTGTTCGTCTTCGTTAAACCGCGTACCAAAACTGGCGAACGGTGGGCGTTAGCCCACTGGTTGTTGAGCAAACCAGCGTCGCACCAGTGGGCTAACGCCCACCGTTCGCCATAGCATAAAAATCGATTCAGTCTTTAAACACAAACTCCGGCGTGTTGATCAGTGCCCACAGTAAATCTTCGGTTGCCTGACGGCGGGTCGTGCTGTTTTCTTCAAACAAACCGCGGCCAAGCTGCCGTTCCTGTTGGTCGGGCAATCGAGCATACACTAACAAATACAGTTCTTCCACTATCTCTTCGTGCGAACGCATGCTGGCGGCAAGCTGTGCCGGTCGGCCAGTGTCGCTGGTCACCTTCTGGTGCAGAGCCGGCGCGTTCATCAAATGCAGCGTCTGTGTGACGGTCGATTCGCCGCTCCGTTCGCAGGGCGGGTCTTGGTTCGGGTCGGGGCGGCCGAACGTGTCCAGGAACAGCGAACCGATGCGGGTCGTCCAAATCTGGTTGGCACGCGAGCCGGGCGGCATGGCGGCGAACGAATCGGGGATGCCGGTGATGTCGCTGAGTGCATCCAACAGCACCTCGGCCCGCAGCCGCTGGCGGTAATGTCGCGAATGATTTTGAGTGTCCGCCACGTTGCGGTCCGAAGGGATCGAACTCAGCGCATAAACGTACGACGCGGTAATCGTGCGAATCAGTTTCTTGAGATCGTACTTCTGCGCGCGGAACTCGGCGGCCAGAGCTTCCAGCAGCGGGCCGTTGGTCGGCGGATTCGTCGTGCGCAGGTCGTCGATCGGTTCGACCAAGCCGCGGCCCATGAGATCGGCCCAGACTCGGTTGACGATGACTTGCGAGAAGTATTCACTCTCGTCCGACGTGATCCACGCGGCCAGTGCTTCGCGCGGGTCGGCGGTGTCCTCGATCGATGGAGCGTCGCCGAATAGAGGGCGCGGCGGCAGCACTTCGTCGGTCAACGGATGTTTGACCGAGCCGCTCTTCGCCGTGAGCACGATTTCTTCACCGCCCGAAATCGGCGGCGAGAGGCCCGTGCCTTTGTAACCGACGCGGGCGAAGTACGCGGCGAAGCTGTAGAAATCGTCCTGTCCCCACTTTTCGAACGGATGGTGGTGGCACTTGGCGCACTCCAATCGCACGCCCAGGAACAGGCGGCTGACCAGCGTCGCGACTTCATCGGGCGAACGGCGGTCGCGGAACATGGTCACGGCACCGTTTTGCCACGTGCTGCCTTGAGCCGTCACGAGATCGCGAACGAACTGGTCGTACGGCTTGTTCTTGCGGAAGCTTTCGCGAATCCAATTGTCGTAGTTCAGCACCGCCTTGATGCCGACGCGATACGGGTTGGGACGCAGCAGGTCGGCCCACTTGTTGGCCCAATGGTCGGCGTAGTCGGGCCGCTCCAGCAGTGCATCGACCAACGCGACTCGCTTGTTCGGATCGTTGTTGACGAGAAAACCGCGGACTTCGTCGGGCGTGGGCAGGCGGCCGATGATGTCCAGGTGCACGCGGCGCAGGAATTTCGCGTCGTCGACCGGCCCGGACGGCGTGATACCCAGCGACTGCAACTTCTTCCACACCAGATCGTCGATGAAGTTGTATCGCGGCAGGTTGGCGTATAGGTCGGCCGACACGTCGCCCGCCAACGGGATCGCGACATTGCACGTGGCGATGTGAATCATGTAGCGAGCCATGATGGCGGTCTCGCCGGGGATCGGGCCGACTTTCATGATGCCGTCAGCGTCGATGGCTACGATCGCGGCTTCGTTGGACTGAAACGACGTGCGCGAGGTGACGTCGCGCGACGAGCCGTCGGAGTAGTGCGCCGTGACTTTCAGCGGCTGCTCTTCGGCGGGCCGCATCAATCGCTGGGTCGGCTCAACGTCAATGCGGACTAGCGACGGCTCGCCCTCGACGCGCCGCGGCATCCCTTGAGCGATCCAGCGCCACAGCACTTCGTAATCCGCTCCATCCGCATCCAACCGCAAACCGCCGCCGTGCGGCACTTCTCCGGCTGGCTTTTGCAGCAGCAAACTTCGCTCGGGCGCGGCAGGGAAAACGCGGCGGCCGCGAGCGTTCATCGTCAGCGCCGAGTAATCGAACTCGGGGTCGAAACCCAGCAGCGACAATTGAAACCCGTTCTGCCCTCGCGCCTTGCCATGACACGCCCCCGCATTACAGCCGCGGGAAGACAGAATTGGCTGCACGTCCAATTCAAAACTCACCGGCTCATCGGCCCGCGCGGGCGAGACCAATAGCGCGGCCAGCAGAAGCGCACAGCAGCTTGCTGACGAACGGCACAGCATGATCAAGGTGGGGCAGTGGGGGTGGGGGCAAATCGATCGAACGCTCAACAGCAACTATTCTAAGTGAACGGCGCGGGCTGATGCAATATCGAGCGGTCACGGGGTCGGGAGTCCGTCCACCGTTCAGATGCGCGGCATCCTGCAAAACCTCTCAATCTTCAACAGGACATTACCCCCTGCTTGACGGGCAACGAGGGATTTGCGAACCTTAGACAAAAAGATCGCCCAGTGATAGTGATGTAGTCAAGACCCAACGCCACATGCCGGCGCGCAACATCGTCGAGATCCTGTTTCACGACATCTATGAGTTTTCACGAGGACAGCAGTTGGACGACGTCACTGCGGTCGTCGCCAAGTTCGACTTTTCCGAATGATGCGGGGCTTGTGCGTGACACGAACGCGCCTCGTCACTTGCGCGTGGTAGCCGAATTCGCCAGAATTTGGACGGTCTCGCGCTGATGTCGAAAACCAAATTCTGGCGAATTCGGCTACAAATTGATGTCAGTGCAAAAACTGGTGCGTCGGGTTAGTGTCAGAAATCTCAATCAAGCCGCAGAGCGGTCGCCGTGCACTGGTTTGCGGAGGTTGAACAGGCCGAAGATTTCGGATTGAGTCAGGCCGGCGTGGCGGGGCGGGCCGGTTTGGGAGAAGATGGTGGCGAATAGTTCGCGTTTCTCTTCGAGCACCTGGTTGATGCGCTCTTCGATGGTCCCCAGCGTCAGCATGCGCGTTACGGTCACCGGGCCGGCGGCGCCGATGCGGTGGGCGCGGTTGATGGCCTGGTCTTCGACGGCCGGATTCCACCAGCGATCGAACAGGAAAACATAGCCGCAGAATTGCAGGTTCAGGCCGACGCTGCCGGCACCGTAACTCATCAGCAGCACATGCTTCTGCTTGTCGTCCTTGAACTGTTTCAGAATCGGATCGCGCTTGCCCGACGGGATCTTGCCGTGGTATTCCAGCGGGCCGAAGCGTGCAACTCGGTCGCGCATCGTTTCCAAACAGCGAACCCATTGGCTGAAGACGATCGCTTTTTGGCCGCTGGCAGCGACTTCGTCCAGGTCCGCTTCCAGGCGTTCCAACTTGCTGCTGGCGCCCGTGACCGGATCGAAGTTGCAAATTTGCTTTAGCCGCAGCACCAATTCGAACACGTGCTGGATCGTGATCTGGGCGCCCATGTCCGACAGGTGCAGCACGCCTTCATCTTCCGCGCGCTGATACGTTTCGCGCTGTTCGGGCGTAAGGTCTAGTTCCGCATCGCGGAACATTTTCGGCGGCAGGTCGGTCAGCACCATGTCTTTGGTGCGCCGCAGAATGTAGTCGCGCACCGATTTGGCCATCCGCCGCGCGGGCATGCCGCTGTGCAGACAGCCGGGGGCTAGATACTCGAAGATGCCGACGAGATCCTCGGAGCTATTTTCGATCGGCGTGCCGGTCAGCGCCCAATTGCGCGAGCGGCGGATCGAGCGCACAACTTGGCTGGTGGCGCTGGAACGGTTCTTGATGCGCTGTGCCTCGTCGAGCACCACAAGGTCAAATTTCAAACCCTCTTCGCCAAACAGTTCGCTGTCGCGCATCAGCAGTTCGTAGTTGGCGATCTTCACCGGCATGCCGGCCTGACGCCATTGCCAGTGCCGTCGTGCCTGGTCCCCTTCGATGATCGCCAGCGGCACTTCGGGAGCCCATTGAGCAAACTCGCGCCGCCAGTTTGTGACCAGCGGTTTGGGACACACTAGCAGCACGCTGCGTACTTCGCTGGTGTACAGCAGCAAGCGAATCGTGGTGATGGCTTGCATGGTTTTGCCCAGCCCCATTTCGTCGGCCAGAATTGCAGCGTGGCGCGGATACAGAAAGGCAATTCCCTGATACTGGTACGGAAACGGCTCGAAGGGAAACTGTAACGAACCAGATGCGAACATCGACTCCAGCGGTGGCTGCAGTACGTAATACAACCGGTCTTCGAGTTTGATGATGTCCGTAGGCGGCTTGATGCGCGTGTGAGCGGAGCTTGGAGCGTGGGGCAAGGGGCATGGAGTATGAGATGAGGGGACGTGTGTCGAGCGATTGAGTGGCGAATTCTTCTCAGTCGTTTGTTGGTTGAGGAGTGGGGCTTCGGGAAATGTGAAGCCGAAGGTCTTGATCGGTTGCTTGCGGATTTTGATCGATACGGAGCGCGGCTTGGCAAACGACAGCGGCACGCTGATGACGTCGAGCTTCGGCGCGCGGCCGAGTGCCGTTTGCCAGCTTGTGGCGAAGGGCGAGACGTAGAGCGAGACGTCGATGGTTGCTACGGCGGGACGGCCCGAGGCGGGATGAGGGTTGA
>JBGTKH010000347.1:0-8249 GCA_041744735.1 Pirellulaceae bacterium
GAGGATGGCAGCCACATGTGTTTCGGAAAAGGGCGCGTGTCTTATCTACGTGGGCCGGCTGGATGAAGCGGCGGAGGCCTATGAAGAGTCTATCCGCCGTTCGGATCAACTTGGTGACGACCGCGGCGTTGCCGTCGACAAAGGCCAACTTGGAACCGTGCGCAAGAATCAGCGGCGCTACCCGGAGGCGCTGGCGGCTCATGCCGAAGCCCGCGAGCGGTTCACGCGGCTGAACGAACCGGGCATGGTCGCCGTGAGTTGGCATCAGACCGGCATGACGTATCAGGACGCGGGACAGCCGGAAGCGGCGGAGGATGCCTACCGGAAATCGCTCGCGATCTCGGTGCGGCTCGCAGATATTGCCGGGCAGGCGAGAACGCTCTTGCAACTCGGGAACTTGTATAAGGATGTCCTCGACCGCCCAGAGGAAGCCGCGGCCTTTTACCGGCAAGCCGCGGACAAGTATGTCGAGATCGGCGATGCGGCCAAAGAAGGCCGAGCGCGGAACAATCTGGCCGACACGCTCCGCGAACTCGGCCGCCTGGACGAAGCACGGCAGGAAATCCGCCGGGCGATCACGTGCGATGAGCAGTACGGTCACGCGGCCGAGCCGTGGAAGACTTGGGCCAACCTTGCCAATATCGAAACGGACGCCGGCAACCCGGACGCCGCCGCGGAGGCGAAGCAAAAGGCGATCGACTGCTACCTCGCCTACCGCCGCGACCGCGGCGAGAACCACGACGGACCAGGTCGGCTCGCTTTCGACGTGACGCAGTCCCTGCTCGCCGGCGCCGCGGCCGAGGCGGCCACGCTACTCCAACAACTCGCCGCCGATCCCGATGCCGATTGGCTGCTCCCCTTCATCCAAGCCCTCCAAGCCATCGTCGCCGGCAGCCGCGACCGCACGCTGGCCGAAAACCCGGAATTGGACTTCTCGATGGCCGCCGAGATCCTCTTCCTGATCGAAACGCTCGAGCAGCGCGGGTAGGTCGCAAAATGTAGTTGTAGGCCGGAACAAGCCCGGCGCAGTTCCGGCACCCGATGCGCCAACCGCGCCACCATCGCCGGAACAGCGCCGGGCTTGTTCCGGCCTACAATATGGCGAGCGTTTTTTGGCGAACAGTAGGCTTGTAACAGATTTCGCCCGCGGGCGTTGTACAGGTAGCAAACGTAGCGGGCAGCGGTAGGAAACGCATGACAGTGGATGCAGCGACTTCTCAGGACCGGCGGCAATGGGTGCTGGCGGCTCTCGATCAGTACGAGGGCCGGCTGACACGCTATGCCACGCGCCTGTTGAGGGACGAGCACGCCGCCCGCGACGCTGTGCAGCACACATTTCTGCGGCTGTGCGATCGGCAACGGACTTTCATAGAAGTAGCACGGTTCGCACGTCTCCTTCGCACAGGTTTGTTGCGTGACTTTCGCGGTTGCCATAGAATTGGGAGACGATTGCACAACTCTCCCTCTGGCGGACAACTATGGCAAATCGCATTTTTCGGGTTGATCTTTCGGATGGTGCGCGGGATTTTCGGGCGACGGCCACGGAGCCGGGGCTGGCGATGCTGGACCGGACGGGGTCGAACTATGGCATCCTGCGGCGGTGGCTGGGCAGCTATGTGGCCGAGCCGGCTTGGATCGCGGATAATTCGGCGAACTTTTTCATCCAGAGCGACCAGGGGCGGGTGGAGAAGGTCGAATTCTACCCGGCCACGAAGGAAGATCTGGAAGGGCCGCTGAATAACGAGCTGAAGACGATCCAGGCCCGTCTGAAGAAGGCCAAGCCGGAAACCGACGCCGAACAGTCGCTGTATCGCGTCGTCCGCCAGACGTTCAACGCCCTGACGACGAATCTGGAACAGAGCGACCACGAGTGCTTCCTGTTCAAGTACCGCGAGGGGAAAGAGCCGTGGCGATTGGTCTGGTGCTGGGGCTATCAGCGCACCGATCAAGAGCCGGCCAAGGCGGCCGTGTGCTCGAAGGGCGAGTGCAACCAACTGTTCGTGCGGCGGCCAAAGGAGAAGGCCCGCTGCCCGGGTTGCGAGACGATCACCACAATCCGGCGGCCCGGCTGGTTTGGCTCGCGGGTGCTGAACGCGCGCACGGGCGTGATTGGGCTGCTGATTCTGCTGCTGCTGCTTTACATCCTGGGCCGGCCGAAGCTGGACGTGACGCCCGTGTCGTGGAACGGTCCGCAGGGGAGCAAAGTTGAATTCAAGGTGATCGACCGCCGCTGGTTCATCTTCAACAGCGACGTGACGGGACAAGTCGTGCCCCTGTCCAACGACCCGCGCGTGATTCAGTTCGATGCATACGGCACGGTCGGGCGGGCGAAGTCGCCGGGCCGCACGTTTGTCACGCTGCGATACAAGGACCGAGCGATCGACGCCACGGTCGACGTCGGCCCGCCGCGCCCGCCGAAGTCGATCACGATCGAACCGGCGAAAGTGAAGCTGGCCGTCGGCGCGACCAAGCGGCTGATCGTGATGGGCCAGTACGACGACGCCGAGCCGATTGAATTCACAGAGATGGCGATCTTCGAAGTGGCCGACGAGAACATCGCGGTCGTCAGCCAAGGGCGATTGGAAGGTGCGGCCGAGGGGAACACAAAGGTCACGGCGATGTTGCGGTTGTCGGCCGAGGCGTCGTCGTTTGTCGAAGCATCGGCGGACGTCGAAGTGCAGCAGGCCGATTACAAGTCGCTGGAATTGGCCGTTGAGCCCGCGACACTGGGGCTGGGTCAAAGCGGCCGCATCGTCGCTCGGGCCGTGGACAAATCGGGCGAGAAGTATTCGGTGAGCGAGTCGTCGCTGCTGAAATTGAAAGTCGAACCGGCGACGGCGGCCAGCTTCGAGAGCGGCTATTTGATCGGCAAGAGTGCCGGCAGTGCCGAATTGAAGGCGACGCTCGGAGAATTGACGGCTTCGTTCCCATTCACTGTGAGCAGCCAATCGTTCCTGCCGCCCGGCACGTTTGTGGTCACGCCCGCGGAAGTCAATCTGGCCGTCGGCGAGTATTTTAAGCTGGACGTGGCGTCGGCCAGCTTCGAACCGATTGTGCCGACCAGTTCCAATCCCGACGTGGTGAGCACGATCGGCGAGAAAGGATTGGCCGGCCGCAGCGCGGGCAGTGCCGAAGTCACGGTGAAGCAAGGCGGCAAGCAACAGGTGGTGAAGGTCAACGTCAAAGTCGAGCCGATTGAGAGTTTGCACATTCGGCCATCGCTGGTTTCCCTGCGCGTGGGCGAGCCTGCGACGTTCCGCGTGACCGCCAAGATCGTCGGCGGCCGCGAGTTCGACGTCGTGCCTGATCTGCTAGTGTGGGCCAAGCAGCCGCTGGCCACGAACGTCGATTTCAATCGCGATATTCTGCAGTTGTTCGGACTGCGGCCCACCGACGCGCCGCAGACGATGGTCTGTTACTTCGGCGAAGAGCTAAGCGCCGCGGGTAGCGTGACGGTTTCGCGCGGCGGGGCGACGATTGATCTGGCCAGCGACTTTATGGTCTATCCACCGGTTGGTGTTGGCGGCGCGGTGACCTTCGATCCGGGCAGCTACTTCGGCGGCAAGCTGCTGTACAAAAACGGTTCGCTGGTGCTGGGCGATCAGATTGACCCGAACTCGGCGCTGTACAATTATCGGTCGATGCTCGCACCGGGCACGCAGATCGTGGGCATCAATGGCACGACGTTCGACGGCATGGACGAAGCCGCGATCCGCGCGTACTTTGCCGCTCATCCGATTGTGCAAGGCGACATCATTCAATACCGCGGCTCCGACGGCATAATCAGCACGCTGGGTCTGAACCTGACCGGCCGCATCTTCCAGGACGTAAGCTTGGTCGACGTGCAACCGCGCAACCTGACGCCCACCGACTACAACGCCGAAATGCAATTGCAAGTGCTCGAAGAGGGTGAATACCGAATCACCGACGCCACCGGCACTGCGCTGAGCGATTGGCAACTAATCCCGTCCCGCAGCGTGGCAGCGATTAGCACGTCCAAGATCGCTCGCACAACTGGCGACGACTACGAACTGTTCATCGAACGCCGAACCGGCGAGGCGGTGCGAAAATTCCAGTTAACATTTAAACTAAAGCTAGAGTCGCCGTAACGTGAGGCAGGCCGTTTACAAATGACGAATGACGAAGGACAAATGACGAAGGAATGACGAAGCACGAATGACGAAAGGAATTATGGGCTGACACGACACAGATCAGCCACCTCCTCTGATTCGACATTCGGAATTCGTCATTCGACATTCTTTGGTCTTTGGGTATTTCGTCATTCGTCATTCCAAACCCCTTTCAATTCCGTGTACAGGGTGAACCACCGTGGGTTTTCCAGACGATCGTGACCGCAAGATTATTCGCATGGCGGATAAGACGGAAGAGTTGGCTACCGAGTTGGCTCATTGGGTCGCCGAGTTCAACGAGGAACGGGTGCAGAAGGATCTGGCGCCGATCCCCGAGAGCGACGAGTTCGAGCTGACGCGGCTGCGGCGCATGGCCAGCAATCTGTACAGCTCGGCCAAAGTGCCCGTGGCGGCGGCGGTCTACGGGCCGTCGCAGGTGGGCAAGAGTCTGTTCGTGGGCCGCGTGCTGCTGCCCAGCAGCGACGATTACAGCCCGCTGGGGCGCGACGAGCAGAACGGCGAGCCGGCGTACTTTCAACATCTGTCGTTCGACAACGACTTGAACCCGCAAAGCGGTTCCAACGAAGCGACGGCGCTCGTCACGCGCTTCACCACCAAAGACCGCATCGCGGCCAGCACCGCGCCGGAGTTTCCGGTGATGGTGCGGGCGTTGACGCGGGCTCAGTGGCTGCGCGTGTTGGCTCGCGGCTTCAACGTCGAATGCGCCACGCCCGAACGCAACTGGACCCAAGAGCAATTGGAAGATCTGTTCGAGGAATGCGGCCGGCGCTACACGCACAACGTGGTCGATCGCAAGTGGCGGATGGATTTGCTCGATGCGTATGCCTACATGCGCACGTGCGACCGCCGCGGCTTTCAGTCCAGCGAAGCGGTCGTCAACGGGCTGCTCACCCGATACCCAATGAGCGAAGACGGCTACATCGCGGTGGCGGCGAATCTGTTCTGGGACAACTGGGCGTCGCTCACGCAACTGTTCATGCGGATCAACAGTTTTCTGACGAAGATTGCGTCGGCCGAGCACGACCCCGCGATCCTCACGCATTGGGCCGGCGTGCGGTTTCTGTTGGACAGCCAGCGAGCCAAAGTGCACGAGCGCCGCCAGTCGCGTTGCTTCAGCCGCGTCGATTGGAGCGACTTCACGCTGTCGCAAAGGATGGGGTGGAATGTATTGGAATATCATCCCGGCAAAGGGGGCGGCACCGAGCAACTGGAGACGATTCAGGCGTCGATGCTGGAACTGGTCATGCCGATTCTGCCGCACCGGCTGAGCGAAGATTGGCGCAAGGTGATCGAGCAAATCGACATCCTCGACATCCCCGGCATGCGAGCCGGCCGGCAAGGGGCGGAACAGGGCAAACGCAAAAAGGCCGACATGATCGACGAGCAAATGGAAATCGTCAAACGCGGCAAGGTGGCGTATCTGTTCGAGCGTTACACGGACGAGCTGCTGATTCAGACGCTGCTGCTGTTGGCCCGCGGCGGGAATTTGGAAGTCACCGCGCAGATGAAATTCCACATCGACAAGTGGGGCAAGGCCCGCTACGGCGAAGACATCTGGCCGCAGCGGGTGCGCGACGAACTGCCGGCCCTGTTCCTGGGCATCACCGGCATCGACGAGGAGTTTCGCAACCGCGACGAATACGCCGATTCGATGCTGTACGAAGCCCGCTTGTCGCAATTGGCCGACGCGCTGGGGGCCGTGATGACCGAATTCGGCGGCAAGGGCAAAGCGTTTACCAACGTGTACCCCATTCGCTATCCCGGCACTTGGGACGCCGACGCCGCGCAACGGCAAAAGGCCGGCGTTGAAAAGTGGGAGCACGCGGGCAATGCGCTGCTGAACGCCAAGAGCGTGCAGAAGTACATCGCCAACCCCAGCGACAAATGGCACGCCGCGATGCAAGACGACGACGGCGGCATGTCGCTGATCAGCGCCGGCTGGCGGCAAGTGACAACGGCTGAGAAGAAACAGAACCAGCTTGAAGCCAGCATCAAAGAGGTCTACGGCCGGCTGCTGCAGTTGGCTCGCGGCTGGGTCGTGAACGCCGACTCGAACATCGACCGCCAGCAGCGGTTTGCCTGTGCAAAAAAAGTGTTGGATTGGCTGGCTTCCGACAAGCAAGCGATTTACGAGCGGGTCAAGGCGCTGGAGCACACGATGGGTTTCGAGGACGGCGACCAGTGGCGGCTGTCCGACTTTGCCGACATGCCGGCCCGCACCGGCTTGGGCCGCCCGGATTCGATGGAGCGGCGGTTCCCCAAGCAACTGCAAGAGTTTCTGCACGAGTGGGCCACGCTCAACGCTCCGCAGCGCTGGGACGAATACACCGCCGCGCACCCGACGGGCGGCCCGTGGCTCAGCTCCGACGATTTCGGCCAGTTCACACGCTACCTGCGCGACTATTTCTGCTCGCAGGCCACGTTCGAGCAGATCAACGGGCAACTGCTGCGGGTCGTCGGCTTGAAGCTGCGCGACGAAGCCGCCAAGCGCCGCGCCCGCCGCAAGTACGTCCGCATCATGATGAACGACTTCATGATGAACCCCGGCCCCAGCAACGAAGCGCTGCTAGTCGCCGACGACGAGAACGAGGACGAGTTGAACGAACTGGAGGAATTCGGCCTGATGAGCGCCTTCGTAAAACGCTGGCGATCGCGTCTGCCCGAAGTCCTAGCCACCGGCGCCGGCGCCGAAATCCGCATCCCACCGGGCAACGCCGAGTTGATTGAACTCTTGGAACGATTCGAAGATAGTTTTTGACACCGTCCGCGCCTCGATTGAACTCCTGGAACGATTCGAAATGTAACGCCCAGCGGGAGACGTTGTGTTCGATCGCATTCTCCGCCGACTTCGCGAGCTTATACGAACGAGTCAGTATGTCATGACGCTGCACGCCGAGGAGGAAATGGAGGCTGACGATCTCACGGTCTATGACATTGAGCGGTGCATTCTGACCGGGCGCATCGTGGAGCGCCAAAAAGATCGGGGGACGGGCGCGTGGAAATACGTCATTCATGGTAAAACTACTGACGGAGTGCCCGCGGCAGTTGTGGCCAAGTTGGGGCCCACGGGGAAGGCCGTGGTGTTGACGGTTTTCGTACTTTAAGGTGAATAGCATGCAATCAACCACCTGCGATGTCTGCGGCAAGAAGGGCGCTCGCGTCCGTCGAGTAACCCGAAGCTACTCGAAGGGGAAAGCGGAATTTCTCATCCAAGGCATTCCCGTCGTGAGTTGCCCGCATTGTGGTGAGAGTTACCTCACCGCGGCAACCTTGCGCGAGATCGAGCGCATTAAGCTCCATCGGGACCAGCTCGCGGTGGAACGTCCCGTCCCCGTGGCCAGATTCAGCGGCACCGTGAACTGAAGCGATAGGGTGCTGCCAGGGCTCAAGCAACGCTGGTAGCGAACCAGAATAAAATGATGCTTGGAGGTCGAGACGTGTCCGCCAGCACAAGTTGGATATCGAAAAAGCCCGACCGCTGCGGCGGCGACGCATGCATCCGCGACACGCGCATTCCTGTCTGGACGCTGGTCAACTACCGCCGGCTGGGAGCGAGCGAGAGCAAATTGCTGCGCATGTTTCCGACGCTCACGGCCGGAGATCTGGACGCCACTTGGCAGTACGAGGCAGACAATGAAGAAGAAATTGACCAAGCCATCCGCGAAAATGAGGAGGGCGAAGAGGGTTTCGTCGCCAACACTCTGGAAGGACATCCGATTGGTTGAGTGCCCATGAACACGACAAAGCAAATCTCCGTGGCGCTGCATAACGTCTTCGGCCGAGTTCGCTGCGGCGACGATGGCTTGGAAGTAGTGCTCACCTGGTCAGTGGGCAAGTCCGTCTTTCGAGCGATCCTTGCGCGGGTGGCAACCCTTTGCAACGAACAAAGCGCAAACTCAGTCTCACCCTACGGAGGACAGGGCGAATTGGTCGTCGGTGATTGACCCATGACCGACTGAAGTGGACTACTGCAACGCAACTAGTTTTCGTATTGCCAGCGCCGTGAAGGATACTTGACATCGGCCCATCCTGAGCGCTAAGATAACGTGCGGTTGCGAGGGCTCTTTCAAGCGGATCGAGCACTTCTTCATTTCTCCC
>JBGTKH010000348.1:0-4616 GCA_041744735.1 Pirellulaceae bacterium
CCATTGCCGAAGATTCTCGACTGCAGCCACCCGTAGGTGTCTGGGCAGTGTCTCAGTCCCAGTGACGCGGGTCGTGCTCTCACACCCGCTACCCATCTTTGCCTTGGTAGGCCGTTACCCCACCAACTAGCTAATAGGACGCAGATCCATCCCCTGGCGGAATCACACCTTTGGTCCGGAGACGTTATCCGGTATTAATTGCAGTTTCCCGCAGCTATCCCAGACCCGGGGGTAGGTAATCTACGCGTTACTGTCCCTTTCGCCGCTTTCATTGTCCAATGTTACCACCGGACAAATCGCGCACGACTTGCATGCCTAATCCACGCCGCCAACGTTCATTCTGAGCCAGGATCAAACCCTTCAATTGAAGTAAACTTATCCGCCGCGGAAATTTGCATCCCCGCCGCGGGTTATTAGCCTAATTGCGGTTTGAAAGCCAATGCGACGACCCGTGGTCAACGAGCCCGCCGCTTAGCAGTACAGTCTCATGCTGGCTAAAAAATTACGAGAGATCACCACCAAATTGTCAAAGATCGTTTCTAAACTGAACCAGCCACGAATGACTCGTTCAGTCGAGTCCCTTATCTTAGCGGCCGAGGCAATCGTGTCAACGGCCCCTCGCCGCGTCCGACGAAATTTTTTTCGCGAGTGGGGCAAAAGCCGAAGCCGTCGCCGGTCTCAGTTCACTCATCGGGAAAGCAGGATTCTATGCGCCGACCCAGTCATGTTCCAGGGGTCGCGAAAAAATCTGACCGGCTTCGAGCCGACAGTGGACACCACACATCTTTCGGCCGCATCGTCACGCATGCCACAGACGATTTTGCTCGCGCGGCAAACTCTACCACGTCGTTTTGCGGCGCTGTATGCTATGCCATCCGTCATCGTAGCTGAATTCGCCAGAATTCAGCCGCGTCGGGCATAAGCTGAATTCTGGCGAATTCAGCTACCAGTTTTGACGATGCAGGCAACGAGAAAGCGGGAACATGTGATCATGGCGTGCCGTGGCGTCCGCGGAGCGACGACGGTCGAGTCAAACGACCGCAACGAAATCTTGACTGCCACGCGGCAGTTGGTGGCGCTGATGATCCGTCTGAACGGCATCGAGTCCGAGGACGTGGCCAGCGCGATCTTCAGCGCGACTCGCGATTTAAACGCCGAGTTCCCGGCGCTCGCGGCCCGGCAACTCGGCTGGCTCGATGTGCCGCTGCTGTGTACCCACGAAATGGACGTGCCGGGTTCGTTGCCGCGCTGCATTCGCGTACTTGTCAACTGGAACACCGACAAACGACAGTGCGAAGTTACTCACGTCTACATCAAAGGGGCCGAGAAGCTGCGCCCCGATTTGTCGAAACTGCCGCCGGTTGATTTCTCCGAACTTGAATCTTGGATTGCCGAGCAAATGTCCAGCTTAAACAAGTAGCCGCCACAAGAAAACAGGCCGGGCGTTTTGACGCCCGGCCCGCGAATCATCGGCGACTTTTGGCTGAACTAATGGCAGCAAGTAGGGCACGGTGCATACACAGGTACTTTGCAAACCACTTGCTTCGGCACCATGCGACAAACACGCACGGGCACCTGTTTTTCCACGGTATGAGGCACCATCACGGTTACGTCGATCACCTTCGGCTCGGCGACGCACCTATACGTCGTTACGTTTTCCGTTTTGGTTTCCGTCTTGGGAACGCACACGGTGTAGTTGACCTCGCGGGACTGTTTTTCGTGCACATAATCGCACACGCGAACTTGGCGCGTCTTCTTCTCCGGCTTGCAGACGGTGACATAGTATTCGTACGGTTCTTGCACCAGTTCGTTACGGCAGACCGTGAATGGCACGTCCTTCGTGACAATCTGCGGAACCCAAACTTTGTGTTTACCAGTTCCGCCGCAGATGCAGCAGCAACCCTTTTGACAACACCGCAGACACGCGCGATCGTTGCACGGCCCTGAACAATCACGCTCTTCCCAGTGCCCTTGATCTTCGCAAACCGTACGCGTCTCCTGTACCTCAACAGGACGGCAAACGGTGCGCACGCCTTGCTTCTTCACCTGATGCGGCACTGGCACGATGTACTCTTGCGTAACCTCTTTCCAAACGGGTTTGCAGACGGTGTAAGTTTCGACGCGACTCCGTTGCTCGGGCACCATCACCGTGTAGTGTCGCGTGACGGCCTTTGTTTCGGGCACGTGTTTGTACGTGGTGATCGTGCGCTGCTGCACTTCCGGCCGGCACTCGACGACGTTTACGGTGCGCATTTCGGTGACCGTCGTCGGCACCATGATCGTCTTCTCCACTGTCTCGTAACCGACACAATGGCTGCTGCAAGTCGTGCAGCCTGCGTGACTGCAGGGTCTGCCGCGGGCAAACGAAATAGCCGGGATCAAAGCGACTGCAGCCAACGCTGCACAAATCTTCATCGCGAATCGAGATTGACGCCACATAGCAGTTTTCCTTTCCATCACGGGTGTAGATTCGAGGAACGCATTCCTTCGGAACAATCATTTTGGACGAGTCGTGTCTCCGGCATGCGTTTGGTAGACTTTAACGCCTGGAGATAATGGCGAATATAAACAGCCGCCACAGAAAATGGAAGCATCTGGTCGAATTATCTGGCGAATTTCGGAAAGAATGGATGGGTTGATCGGCCAGTAACCAACTGGGAGCCGCCTCTCTGGTGTGACCGGGTTTCTTTTCGCTTGGAATGTGGATAATCGAAACGTCACCGAAATCTATCGCATCGACGTACGAGGAGGACTCTTCGGATGATTGCTCTGATCGCCCATGACGCCAAGAAATCCGCGCTCGTCGAGTTCGTCCGCGGTCATTTGGATTTTTTTAAGCAGCAGCAACTGGTCGCCACAGGCAGCACAGGAGCCCTACTCGCCGAACAACTGGGGCTGGAGATCGAGCGTGTCGCTCACGGCCCGCACGGCGGCGACTTGATCATCGGCGGCCGAGTCGCTCAGGGTCAGGTGCAAGCGATCATCTTCTTTCGCGACCCACTGACCGCACAGCCCCACGAGCCGGACGTCTCCGCACTGGTCCGCGTATGCGACGTGCACAATGTACCGCTGGCCACAAACCCCGCGACCGCCGAGGCGGTCGTCACGTTTCTGAAAGGGCATGGAGTTACATTCCGTGACCTGCCCGCGCGTGATCAAGCATGTGGATAAATCGCCACCTGAATACGCGGACGCCGTAAATGTCGATATCGAAGAAGAAACGCGAAGAGGATCGACCCGGAGCGCCCGTTGGAGTCGCTGAAGGTCGGCCTTGCTCGTCAGCGCGACAACGATCGGTTCCCCGACGACCATGAATTCCGCAAGGCCCTTGAGGAGCGGGATCTCTACGGAAAACGGGTCTGATTCGACCTGCTCGACCGTCTCGAAAACCACGGCACTCATCGACGCGGCTGAGCAGGAGGAGATGCGGGTACTGTCCGACGATTGTGTTGCTGGATGGCTGGCTACGGAACCCGATAGGTTCCGCGATTGGCGGAATTGTCTATTTGGTTGTAGAAATCCTGCATGATTCCGATCATCTCGTCGTGAAGGTCAATGTACTCATCGAAATCAACTTGCAAGTATTGTCCATGGGCAATGCGATTCCGGTTGCCGAGCAGTTTTTCGTCCAGAAGCTTCTCCTTTGTGGAAAACCGAGAATAATCAAGTCCCAGCACCAGAACTATCTCGCGGAACACCTCTGACTTCAAGTTGGATTTTGTGTTTACTCCAGACTCCCAGGCTAAGCGACTTCTGGTCGGCAACTCCGAACGGAAGAATTCGACAACATCGAGGGACGGCGAAATTTTGCTGCCGCTTCCCACTGTTCGCACGAGTCGAGAAATGGCCAAAGCGAGAAAATTTGGCGACAATTCTTCGTGCCTCAATCTCTTTCGTCCAACGAACTCCAGGTAGAATCGGCTTGTCTGCTTGACGAATCCCTCCCAATGGGCATATAGGAGTGTGACTGCCGCTCGGATATGCATGTCCAAGCTGTGAGTGTTCTGGTTGTCGATAACCAGTGACTTCAAGCTGTGCAGTTCCTTCTTGCGCCACGCAAACTCCTTCGACATTGCATCTTGCAGGTCGATTAGCGTTCGGATGCCGCTCATTTTGAAAACAACTCCCTGCCCATGGGAACGATACGAGGAACGCGAACGGACGCGCGGACTCCCGATCCAGAGTTTGCGGTAAACATCGGTTGTGACCAGACGGACTTGATCTTATTCGCGAGTCCATGAATCGGCTTGAGTTCCCCATCTTCGCTGGTATTAAACCCCATCCCCAGCGCTACCACTTCAAAACATGCGATGGAAAATGCGCCAAGAAATTTGTTTTTCTTTGCATCAAATCGACGGAAGGCGTCGTCCTGAAGTTCCTGATTGATTGCCCGGAAAGTCTGCCGAAAGGCTCGCTCTTCGACTTCGCGTTGCTCAACGGAGAGTGCAAAAAGAGATTCCAGATTGTTATTCAAAAACTGCACTTTAGGCCATCGCCTGGTTGGTGTTGGCGATTATAAGCAGAGGCTGAGGATGTTGGCGACTAGGTCGCGGAATTTGTGTGTGTCGGGGGTGCGGGGCAGAACCGCAAGAAATTGTTTTTCCAGCATTTCTCGG
>JBGTKH010000349.1:0-12836 GCA_041744735.1 Pirellulaceae bacterium
AAAAAGGTGTTCGCGTGGGCAAGAAGGCGTTCCAGGCCATCGCCCAACGACTCCAACGCGACGAAGCACTTCCCAAATACTTCGTTCGCATCTCCCCCGCCATCTCTAGCAGGTAAACTTTTTGCCGGGAGTTGCCTAAGGCAAAAAACGCACGCCTACGGCTTGCGGTTAAACGAGCCGAGGCTTCTCAACGCGGTCGAACCATCGGCCGAACAGGCGGGGGTCGATGCAGATGCCCGCCACGACACACGCCACCGCTGCGCCGCCGCACGTGTCGCTCACGAAGTGGGCGCCGCAGTCGATTCGTTGTAACGCCGCCAACAGGGCAAAGCACGCAAACAACCAGCGGCCACGCGGATAGAGCCACGAGAGTGCAATGGCCAGCCCTACGGCCGCTGCGGTGTGTCCGGACGGGAAGGATTGGATTCGGCTGTCTCGCCAGTTGTCCATGTTTAGGATTGGCAGCCAGCCGATAAACGTGTGCGTGACGCCGCTGGAGAGATCGAATGCGTGCGGCCGAGTGCGGCCAACCAGCAACTTTATGGCGTCGGCCGACAGGCCCGATGCCACAACGCACATTACGACGCGAAACAGTCGCCGCCGATTTTCTTGGTCGAGCACAAAGATCGTCAGGCCAATCAACGCGACTCCATACCCGTGCGCGAAGACCTCGCAAAACGCCAGCATCCTGTGAAGTTCCTTGCGAGCACCAGTGGGAAGTTCCTCAGTGAGCCAGTACCGGCACACGGGCAAATCCACCGTTAACGCGGCAAGTGTGGCTAGGCCAAACACTGCCGCTAGCAGATACAGGCGTCGAGCAAACGCAGTCGAATCGGCGGTCATGCCAGCTAGTCCTCTCTCGTGCGGAAGATATCACGCTCGTTACGGCAACGAAATAGCAGCCCGCCGCGCGCACGGGGTCGGGAGTCTTTTTCAAGTTTGGCGGAAACCGCTTACCATTCTGCATGCCCGTATTCGCCAAACTAGAAAAAGACTCCCGACCCCTTTCGTTGCAGCCAAACTGACATTGCCCGCGCCGCGGCGCTGACTTAGACTTCGCCGCGCTGCTATCAGCGCACCGTTGCACTGGTCACCACGTCGAGCATGGATGCGAATCATGAAACAATTCACCGGGCATTTGGTCCTGCTGGTTTTCGTCGGCGTCATTGTCTTGTTCACAAACTTGGGCGGGTCGCGACTGTGGGATCGCGACGAACCGCGCAACGCCGGTTGTGCATTGGAAATGATTCAGCGTGGCGATTGGGTCGTGCCGGTGTTTAACGCCGAACTGCGCACCGCGAAACCAGTGCTACTGTACTGGCTGATCATGTCGGCCTATGCGGTATTTGGAGTGAACGAATTCGCCGCGCGTTTCTGGTCGGCGGCGCTCGGATTGGGAACCGTCTTGGCGACGTACGCCATTGGCCGGCGGCTGTTCAATCCCGCGGCTGCGCTGTGGGCCGCGCTGATCCTCTGCACCAGCGTGATGTTCGACGTCGCGGCACACGCGGCCACGCCGGACTCGGTGCTGATCTTCTTCGCCACGTTGGCGGTCATGACATTCGTTCTCGGCACATTCAAACCGAAAGCCGCGGATAGCGAAGACGCAGCACCGGAGTTAAAGATCCCCCATTCCTATTTCCCCGGCCTCTGGCCAGTTGCCGCGGTGATGTATGGCCTGATGGGCGTGGCCGTATTGGCCAAGGGACCGGTGGGACTTGTGCTGCCGACGGCCGTCATTGGCATGTTCTTGTTAATCATGCGTTTGCCTGCGTCAACGCAAGCGGCGAATGTTAAACAGCAAACGTGGCTCGCGCGTCTTGCAAAGTGGTGCCTTGCCATACTACGTCCATTCGCGCCGCTGAATTTCCTTCGCACGTGCTGGTCCATGCGGCCGATAACAGCCTTGGCCGTGGCGCTGGCGGTCGCTCTGCCTTGGTACGTGTGGGTTGGATTGCGGACTGACGGCCGGTGGCTGCATGATTTTTTCATGAACGAGAATATCGGCCGAGCTACGCGGCCAATGGAGAAACACGGCGGGTCGTTGTTGTACTACCCGGCCGCCATCATGGCCGGCTTCTTTCCGTGGTCGCTGCTGCTGTTGCCAGTCGTGGCCGATTGCGTGCGGCGGTTGAAGCGGCGCGAGTCGTGGAGCGTCGGCTATGTGCTGATGACATGCTGGGTGGGAGTGTACGTCGGACTGTTCTCGCTGGCCAAAACCAAATTGCCCAGCTACGTCACGCCATGTTATCCGGCGTTGGCCTTGTTGGCCGGCTGCTTTGTATATCACTGGACACGCGGCACGTCGCTCACGTCGCGCTGGTGGCCGCGCTGGTCCTTCGGAGTATTGACGGTCGTCGGCTTGGCTTTCACAATCGCGGTGCCTTTATTAGCGCAACGGTTTTTGCCCGGCGAAGAGTGGCTCGGCGCGATTGGTCTGATTCCGCTCATCGGAGCCATCGTCTGTTTAGTGCTGGCCGAGCGTCGCCGTCCCTTCGCATCGGGCGTAACCTTCGCAACAACGGCCGTCGCGTTCCTCACCGCCCTGTTCGGCTTCGCAGCGGTGCGCGTGGATCAACACCAAGAGAGCCACGTGCTACTGGCCGCCATCGACCGCCAAAGCCAACATCCGCAAGTCGCCTCGTACGGCTGCCTGGAACCAAGCTGGGTCTTCTACGGCGGCCGACCAATCCGCGAACTTACCGCTGAGTCCCCATCCACGTTCCTCGCCCGCAGCCACGACGCATTTGTGATCACCACCGAGTCGAACCTTAAGCAATTCCATTCCGAACTCCCGCCCGACGTACACGTAATCGCCGCGGCACCTTACTTCCTAAAAAAGAAACACAAGCTGGTCGTTCTCGGTCACGCCACCGACGCCACTCGCTCCGCAGACAAAGCAACCTTACCCAACGTCCGCCGCTAATGGACCGTGACGGATTGTTTTGTGCATGCCATTACATGCGTACCGCTCCCACGTGTGACGCATTGTCGCTACCAATTCGCCCCTGCGCTTGATATAATTCGCAGGAAGTCACGCGCGAAGCAACCCGTTCCCTTCGCGGTTCTGTCCAACACGACGGCACTTGAGTTGCTAGGAGTTTCCGGTTGAACAGAGCCGAGTTGCAAAAACTATCCGAGGAACGAATCGAGGATGCGCGCGCGTTGCTCGCCGCACAGCGATGGGCCGGCGCATATTACGTGGCAGGCTATGCACTTGAATGCGCTCTAAAGTCGTGCGTGTTGGCTTTCATCGATCAAACAGGAATCATCTTCGTGGACAAGAAGTACGCGGAAAAGTGCTGGACCCATAATATCGAAGAACTGGTTACGAAGGCCGACCTCGATGGCCAGCGGATAATTGATGGGGGCGCCACTCCGAAGCTTGCCCAAAACTGGTTGACTGCAAAGGACTGGTCCGAATCCAGCCGTTACCGTATGTCCACGCAATTTGAGGCGGAGGCCCTATTCAGCGCACTCGCTGACAAGACTGATGGAGTACTCCCATGGGTGATGAAATTCTGGTAAACGAACAGATCGACGCTGGTGCTGACTTTGTTCGTGACTTCGACGACTCCTTTCCGGTTTCCGTCGCGGTCTGGATCGTTCCGGCCGATTCCGACAATTTGTACTTGTACATCGCGTCAGACCGTATCGACGACAGAAACGTGCACGATGCCTACGGCGAAGTTTTGCGAAGGCTCAGTGGTCGAAGGAACTCGTCACTTGATCCGTTCAAAGTCAAGTTGATCAATACATCCGATCCTATCGCGCGCGGTGCCATACAGATTCGGGATCGTTACCCGGCGAAACTACCCATGCGTACCCATGTATCGTCCATTGGCGGAATGGGAATAGACGGCGCTTGTATTTACCCACCATTATCCGAGATGAAGTCAGCGCCATAGAATTCGCAAGAACACCAAGTACCAGTGAACGAGTGCAAGAATCTCGCCGCTTGGTGCATCTAAACACCGCCGCTCATTGACGTTGCGCACCGGGTGTGTTAGCCTCAAAGGGTTGCTCTCACCCCTTTGTCCGCGCCCGCGAGGAATACGCCATGCTTCGGCTCATCGACCAAGGGTCCGTTCATACGTGCGACGGCTTAACTCGTCGGGATTTTTTGCAAGTAGGGGCGTTGGGCGCCGTGGGGCTCACGTTGCCGCAACTGTTGGCGGCCGAATCGCAGAGGGCGGTCAAGGGCGAGCACGACGACCGCTCGGTGATCATGATCTTCAATCTTGGCGCGCCGAGCCAGATGGATACGTTCGATCCCAAGCCCGAAGCGCCGGCGGAGATTCGCGGACCGTTCAAGCCGATCAACACGAAGTCGCCTGAGATTCAGATCACCGAGATCCTGCCGCGGCACGCTCAGCACGCCGACAAGTTTTCGCTGGTCCGCAGTTGTTACCACACGGCTGCCGCAGTGCACGACACGGGGCACCAGATGCTGCAGACCGGGCGGCTGTTCACCGGCGGCATCAACACGCCTCACGCCGGTTGTGCGTTGGCCTATCTGCGCGGCCGCAAGACAGACTTGCCGGCTCACGTGATTTTGCCCGAGCCGATGGGGCGCACCGGCGGCAACCTGCCGCACGGGCAAGACGCCGGGTTCCTGGGCAAGGCGCACGATCCGTTTGCGTTGATGGCCGATCCGTCGCAGCCGAATTTCAAAGTGCCCGACTTGCTGCCGCCGCAACAGATCGGCGACGTGCGATTGGAACGCCGCCGCCGGCTGCGCGAGATCGTCGAAGAAAGCGTGCAGAGTTTCGAGACCAGCGAAAGTGCGAAGCTGATGGACGCCAACTTCGAGGCCGCCTATCGCATGATGACCAGCCCACAGGCACGCAGCGCGTTCGACTTGTCGAAAGAACCAAAGCAGGTACGCGAGAAGTACGGGATGAACCGCTTCGGACAATGCTGTCTGCTGGCTCGGCGGTTGATCGAAGCCGGCGTGCGCTTTGTGACGGTCAACACGTTCCTGACTGTGTTCGACGAGATCACGTGGGACATTCACGGGTCGAAACCGTTCACGTCGATCGAAGGCATGAAGGACATCGTGGCCCCGATATACGACCAAGCGTATGGTGCGTTGCTTGACGATCTCAGCCAGCGGGGCATGCTGGACAATACGCTGGTCTGCAACCTCGCCGAATTTGGCCGCACGCCGCGCATCAACCCGGCAGGCGGCCGCGACCACTGGCCGCAATGCTGGACCGTTTATTTCGCCGGCGGCGGTGTGCAAGGGGGCCGTGTGGTCGGTGCCAGCGATCCGACCGGCGGCTATCCGGCCCAGCGCGCCGTCGATCCCTCGGAAGTCGTCGCCACGATCTACCACAGCCTTGGCCTGGACCTCGAAACCGCCCTCCCCGGCCCCGCCGGCCGACCCTTCCCGTTGGTAGATTACGGGAAGCACGAGATCAAAGAACTGTTTTAGTCACAAAGAGAACTAAACGCAGATTTCGCAGATGGCCGCAGAGAAATCTTCCTCTGCAAAAATTCGCGAAATCTGCGTTTCAAATTCTTTCCCGGGAGTCCCAGATGTTCGCCACTCTTCAACGGGCATTATTCGTCGCGCTGGTCACAGCGACCGTCAGCACCGTGGCGCATAGTGCCGAGCGAATCGCGCTTCTGCCGGCGCAGATTTCACTCTCCACCTCAGAATCTTGGCAACGATTAGTTGTGGAACGAGTGAGCGATGAACAGTTTGTCGGCGACGTCACTGTCGATACGGAGTTTTCGAGCAGCGACGAACAAGTCGTTCAAATTCGCAGCGGTGTCGCAGTTCCCGTCGGCGATGGCACGGCGACGATCACTGCGAAAGTGGGCGATGCCACCGCGACGTCCTCAGTGACTGTTACTGGGCAAGGGAAATCGTTTCAGTGGAGCTTCCGTAATCACGTTGAATCGGTGCTCTCGAAAACTGGTTGCAACGGCGGCGCATGTCACGGGGCGCGGGCCGGACAAAAAGGTTTTCGCCTTACGCTATTCGGTTTCGATCTCGACGCGGACTATTCGTATCTCACGCGGCAAGCCGGCGGACGGCGGATTGTGCCGAGTGATCCGGGCCGCAGCTTGATTCTTACCAAGCCCACGGGCGTGATTCCGCACAAAGGCGGCGTACGCTTCGAGCCGCAGTCGCTGGAATATCGCGTGCTGGTCGAGTGGATCGCTGCGGGCGTGCCGGGGCCGAGCGACACTGATCCAACGATTCAGAGAGTCGAGGTACTTCCGAAGTATTCGCGACAGAAGGTGGGCACGCAGCAACAGTTGATCGTGCTGGCCCACTTCAGCGACGGGCACACGGAAGACGTCACGCACTGGGCCAAGTACACGTCGGTGCACATGAGCGTGGCGTCGGTCGGTGAACAGGGACAAGTGGACATCACCGGCTCGGGTGAAGGCGCAATCAAAGTTTGGTACTTGAATCACAATGTGCTGGCGTTTCTGAGCGTGCCGTACGACAACGCCGTGCCGCCCGAAGTTTTCGCCAATGCCGAGCGGCGGAATTTCATCGACGAGTTGATCCTGAAGAAACTGGAAAGCCTAAATCTTCCGCCATCGCCGCCAGCCGATGACGCGACGTTTATCCGCCGCGTGTTCCTGGACACAATCGGCGTGCTGCCCACGGCCGATGAAGTTCGCGCATTTCTGGCCGACACGTCGCCTGACAAACGCGACCGGCTGATCGACGACTTGCTCGCGCGGCCCGAGTTCGTGGACTACTGGACGTACAAGTGGTCCGACCTGTTGTTGGTCAGCGGCGACCGACTGCGGCCCAAAGCGGTCGAGACGTACTACGCATGGATTCGCCAGCGAGTTGCGAACAACACACCTTGGGATCAGTTCGTACGCGAGATCGTCACGGCCAGTGGCAGCACATTGGAAAACGGCGCGGCGAACTTCTACGCCCTGCATCAAGATCCGACCGAGATGTCCGAAACCGTGTCGCAGGCGTTTATGGGGCTGTCGATTAACTGTGCCAAGTGCCACAACCATCCGTTGGAAAAATGGACCAACGATCAATACTACGGCATGGCCAACCTGTTTGCGCGCGTGCGAGCCAAAGGTTGGGGCGGCGATTTCCGCAGCGGCGACGGTGAGCGAGTCATCTTCTGCGACACGCAAGGCGAACTGATCCAACCCAGCCTCGGCCGTCCACAACCACCGCGGTCACTCGACGCCGAGCCACTTGAGTTCGACGCGACCGCCGACCGCCGCATCTATTTGGCCGAGTGGTTGACTTCACCTGATAATCCGTACTTTGCCCGCGCGATCACCAACCGCATCTGGGCTAACTTCTTTGGCGTCGGGCTGGTTGAGAAAGTGGATGACATGCGCGTGACCAACCCGGCCAGCAACGAAGAACTGTTGGACGCCACGGCCAGCTACCTGGTCGAGCATCACTTCGACTTGAAAGAGTTGATGCGCGCCATCCTGCAATCCGCCGCCTACCAGCGCAGCAGCCAGTCGCTGCCGGAGAACAAACCCGACGAGCGTTTCTACTCGCGCTACTACCCGCGACGATTGAAGGCGGAAGTTTTGATCGACGCCCTCTCGCAAGTCACCGGCGTGCCGACTCCGTTCAAGACCAGCGACAACAAGGAGATGCCCAGCGGCACCCGCGCCCTGCAGCTCACCGATTCGTCGACGGTTTCCTACTTCCTCTCCACCTTCGGCCGCCCCGAGCGTCTGATCACCTGCGACTGCGAACGCAGCGACGAACCAAGCATGACTCAAGTCCTGCACATCTACAACGGCGACACGCTGAACCAAAAGCTGCAAGCCAAAGACAACCGCATCGACAAACTGCTCGCCGCCAATGTCGACGACAGCCAACTGATCGACGACCTCTACCTCGCCGCCCTTTCCCGCCCGCCCACCGATTCGGAAAAGTCAAAACTGCTCTCCGCCTTCGCCGAAACAATACGTTCCGAAAATCCCGGCGATGCACGCCCGCTCATCGAAGACCTTTACTGGAGCGTCCTCAGCAGCCGAGAGTTTCTGTTCAATCATTAGCCACGCTGTCAAGCTGTCGCGCGGTCAATACTATTGCCCGGCATGCGAAAAACTCGGATACTTGGCGTATTCAATGGGAAAGGGATACGGCGATGACTGCCTCTGTTATAGACACCGACCTGCGCGACCGCTTTGAGCAGCTTAAGCAACAGTGGAAAGGGCAGTCGCGATACCTTTCCAATGCCGCCCAGATGGCGATGCTTTGGCCGTATCAACAGATCATCGGCATGGGACCCGACGTTCTCCCGCTGATACTGGCGGAACTGAGTCGCGACACAGATCATTGGTTCTGGGCACTGCAAGCCATCTCAAACGAGAATCCGGTAGCTCCCGCAGCCGCTGGCAAAGTTGATCAAATGGCCCGAGCGTGGATTGATTGGGGACAACGCAAGGGGTTGATTCCTGATGATTCGGGCGACGTTCAATTGTGCGAAGGTCGACTATTCATCCGCCGCCTGGAACCCGGCATTTCGCAGATCCGTAAATCCTTGCTTGAGCGGGCGGATGTCGTAGCCGAGTTCTTTGAGAATGTCGGCGGCCACCAGCACTCGGCGGCCTGAGGCACAGTGGCAGTAGATGATTTTCCGTTTGTCGAGTTGCTCGCCAAGTTCCGCCGCGGCGGCGCCCTCGCGCAGTTTGCTCAGCGGCAGCAGCGTGGCCTGCTTCAGGTGCCCGGCTTTCCATTCTGACTCTTCGCGGACGTCGAGCAGCACGGCCTGCTTGTCGTTCAGCCGTGACTTGACGTCGTCGAGCGAATCTTTGGTGTGCTCCGCCGCTTTACCGTACGACGAAAGAACGCACAACGCAACGAACACGAACAGCGAGTATTGGCCAATCATACAACGTCCTTTCGAGGTGAATTCGCACGCACCGATCATCAAAAGTCCGCATTCCCCGGCGTGCGCGGGAACGGGATCACGTCGCGGATGTTGGTCATGCCGGTGATGAATTGCAACGCACGTTCCAGACCCAGGCCGAAGCCGCTATGGGGGACGGTGCCGAAGCGGCGCAGGTCAAGGTACCACCAGTAGTCTTGGGCATTAAGTTGCTGTTCTTGCATCCGCCCTTCGATCACGTCCAGCCGCTCTTCGCGCTGGCTGCCGCCGATGATCTCGCCGACTTTGGGAACCAGCACGTCCATCGCCCGCACGGTGCGGCCGTCGTCGTTCACTCGCATGTAGAACGGTTTGATCGTGCGCGGGTAGTCGTACAGGATCACCGGCCGCTTGAAATGTTGTTCGGTCAGAAAGCGTTCGTGCTCCGACTGCAGATCGGTGCCCCAGCTTATCGGGAATTCGAATTTCTGGCCGCTCTGTTCCAGCAGTGCGATCGCTTCGGTGTACGGCAGGCGAACGAATTGGCTGTCGATGATTCCCTGCAGCGTGGCCAGCACGGTGTCGTCGATTCGGTCGTTAAAGAACTGCATGTCTTCGGGGCACTGTGCCAGCACGTCGCCGACGATGCGTTTCAGAAATCGCTCGGCCAGATCCATGTTGTCCGTGAGTTCGTAGAACGCCATCTCCGGTTCGACCATCCAGAATTCCGCCAGGTGCCGCGACGTGTTCGAGTTCTCGGCTCGGAACGTCGGGCCGAACGTGTAGACCTTGCCCAGCGACGTGGCGAAAATCTCTGCTTCCAACTGGCCGCTCACCGTCAGAAACGACGGCCGATCGAAAAAGTCGCGCGAGTAGTCCACCTTGCCTTCGTTCTTGGGAACGTTTTCCAAATCGAGCGTCGTGACGCGGAACATCGCGCCGGCCCCTTCGCAATCACTGGCCGTGATGATCGGCGTATGGATGTAGATGAATCCGTCTTCCTGATAAAAGTTGTGAATCGAGCGGCAGACGCAGTTCCGCACGCGGGCGATGGCGCCGAACGTGTTAGTGCGCGGCCGCAGATGAGCCCACTCGCGCAGCTTCTCGAACGAGTGCTGTTTCTTTTGCAGCGGGTAGGCTTCCGGGTCGGACCAGCCATGTACGGTCACCGCTGCCGCGTGCACTTCGGTGTCTTGCCCTTTGCCGCCCGATGGTTTTACCTCACCGTCGATCGTCACACTGCAGCCGGGCGAGAGCCGCTTGATCTCCGACTCGTAGTTCGGCAAATTCGCGTCGGCGATGACTTGGACGTTGGCCATGCACGAGCCGTCGTTCAACTCCAGAAAGCTAAAGCCTCCCTTGGAATCCCGCCGCGTTCGGATCCAGCCTTGCAACCGAACCGCTTGGCCGATCGTTTCCTTTTTCCGCGCTTCCGCAACGGCGAATGTTTCCATGCCTAGATCACTCCGTCGATTGCGATTAACGGCTCAATTCTCGCAGTAACTTGTCAAGCACTTCGCCGCTGCGCCGGGACTGTGCCCGAGCCATTTCATAGAGCTCCCACATTTTCTCGGTTTCGCAGTTGTTGCTCGTTGGGACGAATTCTTCTAAAACGCTGAGGGAAATACTTGCTTCTCGAATTCTGTAGCTTCCGACACCGTTGTATTGCATTGTGGACATCTAGAACCAGAAAAAACAGTCTGTTTCGCCGCAGAACACGTTTCACCTGCGAGCGCGCGGTTCCCGCAACGAACCAGGCAACCGCCGAGAAAACCAACCCGAAAACACTGGCCACGTTTCCCCAGTTATCCGTCAACCAAGTCCACATGACAATGGCAACCGAGAACATTGTTGGGGTTTTTCCGCGCACTCGCCTTCGCGGTCAACGTCGAAAGGCGCGTCCGCTGGAATTGTACCTACTTGCTGGCACTTTTAGAATAACGCCTCGATGACCGGGCTGCGTTCGGCCAGCTTGATGATGTCTTGCGGCAATTGCGTTTGCAGCCGCAGTTCGCCGACGTCGAACAGCGTGTGCATCACGGTGCCCAGTAGATGTTCGGGCGAGTAGGGTTCCGTGGCCGGCCGCGTGGCTTGGCTGTCTGACTGGCCGATGACCTGGCCCATGCGGAGACCGCCGCCGGCAAATAACAGCGAGGTCAGCTCGCCGTAATGATCGCGGCCGCCGTTGTTGTTGATCCGCGGTGTGCGGCCCATCTCGCCGGTAACAATCAGCAGAATCTTGTCGCTCAGGCCGCGATCGTGTACGTCTTGAATAAATGCGCTGACAGCGTGATCCACCTGATTGCCCATCGGCCACATGCCGGTCATGTTTTTGGGGCTGTTGTTGTTGGCGTGCATGTCCCAGCCGCAATCCGAGACCGTAACAAAGCCGCAGCCTGCTTCGCACAGGCGGCGGGCCAGCAGCATCTGGCGACCGAGCAAATTCGATGCTCGCCGCATGTCGTAGTAGCGCTGAATGTCCCCGGCGCGGAAGATGTGCGTGGTGTCGTAACGTTCGACCGTGCGAGGATCCTCTTTCGACAAATCAAAGGCCTCGGCCACGCCGCGAGTGATCACGTCGAAGGCCTGCTGCTGGAACTTGTCGGCGCCGTCCAGTTCACCGGTCACGTCAACTTGCCGCTTGATGCGGTCCAGCCCGGCAAGCAAGTTGCGGCGGTCGGAGAGCCGCTCGGGCGTGATCTTCAACTCCATATTCTGCTTAAGTTGCCCGCCGCCGCTGGGATTGAACGCAGCGTACGGCGCGCCCAAATCGCCGGGGTCCGTCAGCGTCGGCAGAGCGCCGGTCTCGAAATTACTTTCCAACTTCAGCCCATCCTGCACTGCCTCGGGCAGCACCAGCACGTTTGACGGCATTCCGGTTTGTGGATGATTCGTGCCGGCCACGCGCGAGTAAACGGAGCCCATCGCCGACTTCAGCGGATTGCCGCCGCTGGTGACGCTCAGGTACGTGTGACCCGAATTCTTCGACCCGTACGACCGCAACACCGCGATCTTGTCGGTCATCGCCGCGAGTTTTGGAAATGTGCCACCGAACGTGATGCCGGGCAAATTCGTCTGCACCTCGCCGGTCACGCTGCGAATCTCCGCCGGCGCGGTCATCTTCGGGTCAAAGAATTCAATGTGCGACGGACCGCCTTGCAGGAACAGCAACACCACCGACTTGTCCGTGACCGCATGCCCCGCGGCCGCCGCAGAGGCTCGCGCGGCCATCAACCCCGGCAACGTCAAACCACCCAACGCCAAACTGCCCACTCGCAGAAAATCGCGGCGGCTGTACCCCTGACAATTCCGGTCATCCTGGCGATCCCTCAGCGTGAACATGGCGTGTCTCCGGTGTCTGCCGTGAAATCAGCGGCGTGCGCGCTTCGTGCACGTCACTGGCCTAACATATCAAAATCGGCTGATGGGAGCAAGCTTTCCAGATAATCGGTAGTGATACCGTTTGTAGAATGGAACAGGGCAGAAACGTGTGGCGGAAGAAAGGAAGGCTGCGAATGCGTCAACCTCGTATCGTCGATGTGGGCGACGGCCCGAAGATTGAGGGCACGCGCATTACTGTCTACACGGTGCTCGAATACCTTCGCGCGGGACGCACCCGTGACTGGATTGCCGCATTGCTAAACCTTTCGTCGCAGCAAGTCCAAACGGCAATTGACTACATCAAACAACATCAGGTTGAAGTAGACGCCGAGTATCAAAAGATCCTGGCACGAATCCGCCGTGGTAATTCACCGCAGATCGAAGCGAAACTGAGCGAGAATCGGGAAAAGGTTCGAGCGCGGCTTGCGCAACCGAATGCGGTCACCGAGCCGGCGTCTAAATGATTCGCATCATGTCCGACACTGCACTTTAGGCCATCGCCTGGTTGGTGTTGGCGATTATAAGCAGAGGCTGAGGATGTTGGCGACTAGGTCGCGGAATTTGTGTGTGTCGGGGGTGCGGGGCAGAACCGCAAGGAATTGTTTTTCCAGCATTTCTCGG
>JBGTKH010000350.1:0-6846 GCA_041744735.1 Pirellulaceae bacterium
GACGTGCATAAATCGCGGGAAGTTCCTGACCCGTGGCTGTTTGGCCGCGTCGATAGAGACAGGGTGGCGCACTCCCTGTGGAAACTCTTTGTTGAGTTCATCCGATTTATTCTGAAAAGCCCAACGCCATTCCAGCAAGACGTGAACCGTCGCCGTGTTGTCGCGAAGCTGTGTGACTTTCTGTCGCGTCGCGAAATTGAGGTAACGACGTCGACGGCGACGGATGACGCGGCGCGGCAAGGGGAAGGCGAGCAAACGGCGAAATCCCACACAGCACCCAACAGGCCGAAGCCGTCCGAACTGCTTGCCTGGTCTCAGCGTCAGGCTGCGATCAAACGGAATGCTGAGCTCAACGGCGCGACGGACGATGACATATACGCTTGGCTCGCCGAGAACGGGGAAGACAACGACCGCCTGCCGCGCCGCGACACTTGGAAACGGCAGCTACGAGGCGCCCGCAGAGCCGCCGGAACTCAGAAAAATCAACCCCGTGCCGGTCGAGAACACGGGCGTAGCATCGCGCGACGGAAAGACCTCTGACGTTTTCCCAGCGCAAAGCGGAGCCAAACCGGACCGACGCCGGATTTCTATGATTCTCTTTTTTCGCCGCAATCGTGGCAACACTTTGTACTTGCGCCGACCCACCGCCAGTCGGAACCGGCGATTCGCGCCGGTCTGCCCGGTCCGGTTTGTGATCTGTATGCGGCGAGCGTAGTCCATCACACGGTGCGATTGACACGCTGCCGTACTCACAAACGGAGTCTTTGCATGAGTTCCACAATTGATCGACCGGCCGAATCGTCGGCTAAACTCCTCGACGTGCAAGCTGTCGCCAAAAAGGCTGCGAAGGTGCGGCTGATGCGCCGCGAATTTGAGCGAATCGCCACAGCGAGCAAAAAAAGATTGGACAATTGTGGCGATTGTCTTATAGAGTTCCCGGTTCGCAAGTAGAAGAATGCAATGGTTTCGTTTCGACCCTGCGAGAGCGGGTCGGGTCTGCGGTGAATTTGATACAACTGGCGCTCGACGGTGATGGTAAGCCGCGTCAGGCTCGTCCACCGACGTGGCTTGTTTCCGCAATTCAGCAACGGAGTGAGTACCCGCGGAGCATTCGCCCGCTGGGTGGCATCGTGAGGTGCCCCACACTTCGCGCCGACGGGACTCTCATTCAGTCGCCGGGATACGATGAGCCCACGGGGCTGTTGTACGTGCCGGATGGACAATATCCGATTATCCCGGACTTCCCCTCGCATGCGGACGCCTTTCAAGCGGCTGGCGAGTTGCTTGGTGTGGTCGGGGATTTTCCATTTGCAAACGCAAAGCATCGTTCGGCTTGGCTGGCAATGCCACCGGAGTTGCTCGACAATTTGCGGCTGCATAAGGCAGAGTTGTTGGCCATTACCGATGGCAAAGAAACGATCGAAACTGAATCTCAGCGACCAACTGCGCGGATTGATCGAAGACAGTGGCAAGAGCCGCTACGAAATCGCGAAAGCGACGGGCGTGGACCAAGCGGTCCTCAGCAGGTTCATGCACGGCAAAGGCGGGCTTTCCATGCCCGTGCTCGACTCGCTGGCCGAGTATCTCGGCTGGACCGTGACGATTCAAAACGAAATCGACAAGTTGAAAGGAAGGTGACACGTGGCGAGCGTCCATCGAGAAAAACGCAACGGCAAGACCCGCTTCCGAATTCAGTTCTACGACAAGGACAAACAGCGCCGCTCGATCCGTCTGGCGGCCGATACGAACAAGAAAGGTGCCGACGCACGCCAAGCGGTTTTCAAGCGAGCGGTGCGAAAGGGACTGATCGACGAAAGCCCGTTTGCCGAAGTCAAAGGCGGGTCGGATTGTAACGAGAGCCGGCTGCACTTCATCGACCAAGGGACGATTCAGAAGGTGCTCGACGCGGCGCCCGACGCCGAGTGGCGGGCAATCATCGCCCTTGCCCGGTACGGTGGCCTGCGTACGCCTAGTGAGACGCTGGGGCTGAAATGGGCCGACATTGACTGGGCCACCGATCGGTTCACCGTAGCGTCGCCCAAGACCGCGCGCCAAGGTAAACCAAGCCGGCTCGTACCTCTGTTTCCCGAACTGCGGCCGTATCTGGAAGAACTGTTCGACCAAGCCGCACCGGGAAGTATGTACGTGATCGGGCGATACCGTGACAAGAGCGCGAATCTGAGGACACAGTTTCAACGCATCATCCAACGGGCTGGCGTCCAATCCTGGGAGCGGTTGTACCACAATTTGAGAGCAAGCCGCGAAACAGAACTGGCCAACGAATTCCCATTGCATGTCGTCACCGACTGGATCGGCAACACACCCGCAGTGGCCAACCGACACTACCTGCAAACCGTTGAGCAACACTTTCAGCAGGCCATCGGCAAATGGAACGCTGCGGTGGGTGCAACAGTGGGTGCGAAAGTGGTGCAACAGTGGGTGCCGTCAGCAACCGCACCGAGCCGCACGATGTTGCAAGAAACGCGAAAACCCCCGGCTTTCACGGAGGTTTTGCTGCATGGTACGAGCCTAACTGATAGTGTACGCACGTACATAATACCCCCTAGGGGAAGCGAACTATCGCAGCAATCGCCGGGAAAATCGCAATTCTCATCGGCAGGCGGCGCAAAATCCGGCGCAGTTGGCGCACTGATCGACACCGATCTACAAGCCGTTGTCGCCGCATGGCCAGCGCTGCCCGATGCGGTCAAAGCCGGCATCCTGGCGATGATTCGCGCCGCGAAATCAGAGTGAGCCGATCGGCCAGCTTCTCACCGCCAACCTGTTGATGCAAGGCACGTCGAGGCGCTGAGCCTGTGTATTTGGACCACTGTGACCGCGCACGATAGTTCGTGTCTGGTCTAGTCCAAAAGGTCTTGCCCGTAGAAGTGTTCAATCTTCCATTTCCCCGCCGTTCGTCGCATGGAGAGCGTCCAAATCTTTGTTATGGGCAATCCACCCCTTGTGCTGGAGTCAATTCGTACCTTGACCAGCGCCGCGGGGTATCCGTCAAACTCGAAAACGGTAATGGGATGCGAGCCGGCTCTCGTGTCAAAAAGGATTTCCCAGTTACGAACGGCATAGAGGCTTGCCACGTTGTCCAAACTATGAAAATAGTAGGCACCCGAATCACCCCGTTTCTGACTTTCCAACCAGCCCTCAACACACTCCAGAATCATTTTTTGGTCAGGATCAACGGCCGGCGCTGGAACAGTGGCTGGCTGTTGTCGCGCCGAAACGGTCGATGGCGGCAATGGCTGTTGAGGTACCGTTGGAGTCCGAAGCTCGATTCCCTGTTGCATTGCCTGTCCCGTTTCCGAACTGACGACCGGCTTGTCGGCGGCGTCCGTGGTTTCGTGGTCGGGTCTCATGCTGTTTAGCAACAGCAGCGCAACACCAACGCCAAGACCGACAACTATTCCAGCCAATATGCGAATCGGCAGGACGACGCTGGGCAATCTCGCCGACGTTCGAGTTGCCGCTTGCGGTGCGTGAGTAGCTTGGTCGGGTGTAATGGAGTGTTCGCGCGTCACTTCCGCAGATTGTGGCGCAGCGTTTTCCGTTCGTGTTTTATCCCAAAGGCCCCGAACGCTATCCGCTGTCACCCATTTGCCGTCCGTGCCCTTGCGCACGTAGCTGTCGTAAGTAATGCGACCATCGCGAGCGTGCCGGCGTAATTCGGCCGCGGAAAGCGGCCCAATCGTTTCACCCATCACTGTGTAGTACCATTCAGCGGCCATGTTTCACCTCAGCAGGGGCACCAGCCATTGTCACCCTAGCTGTCCGCGGCGTCAAGATTCTTTTACTGCTCTTTTGAACGGCGACAAAGGCGGCGCTGGACGTCATCACCCTAGTCAAGACGAATACTAGCGCTTCCCAAAAAATGCCGGCATTGTGCGCGGGGCACAGTCGCCGCGCTGTCGGGGAATTTCCCCGCATTCAAATCCTACGACTGGACTGCCGGCAGTCAACGAACCCCGCGCCACGTTGCACCAGCCGCGCTACGACGTGCGCGCCGGCTGGTCGATGCGTTGCTGGTCAATGCTGGCCAGCGTGCGGCACGGGGCATCGTAGCGGCTGGTCGATGCCGGAATGATCGACCAGCTTGACCGGCATTGGCAGCAACGGCCAGCATCGACCGCGTTCGCCACGTGCCGCGGTATGACAAATAGGGTCACAGCGGAAATCGTCTTGAAAATCTTTCAGATTTCCGCGATTAGACCACTTGCCAAGTACGACAGTTAGAGTATACATTATTGTCGTACCAAGTAACCGCCTCTTTCATAAAGGGAACGCCGATGAAAACGAAAACGATTGCGGCCTACATCCGGGTTTCGACCAAAGGGCAAAAAACCGACAGCCAAGAGCAAGAGCTGAAAGCGTGGTTCAAGAGCAACGGCTACGATCTAGGTCAAGTCGAGTGGTACGTAGACAAGGAAAGCGGCAAGACTCTGAAGCGGTCGGATTTCGACCGGCTGCAAAGGGATATCTTCGATGGGAAGGTACAGACGGTCGTTTGCTGGAAACTTGACCGCTTATCGCGACGGCTGCGCGACGGCGTGAATCTGCTTGCGGACTGGTGCGAACGTGGATTGAAAATCGTTGTCGTTACGCAACGCATCGAATTGAACGGCGCGGTAGGCCGGATGATTGCGGCCGTTATGCTCGGCTTGGCGGAAATTGAATTGGAGTTTCGGGCCGAACGTCAACAAGCCGGTATCAAAGCGGCACGTGCAAAGGGTGTCTACCTTGGGCGCCGGAAGGGAACCACCAAGGGCAAGCCGGCGCGGGCGGTTGAACTTCGGCAGCGCGGGTTGAATGACTCTGAGATAGCGACGTCGCTGGGAACGAGCGTGCGAACCGTGCAACGATATCTGCGGACTGCGGAAGCGGCTGCTTGATCGGCCAGAGCAACCTGCGGGGCAGAGCGGGGCAGCGTCAGGCAGAGCGGCCGAAAGAGTGCGGCGGAATTGCCAGCCGCGGCCGAATCCCCTAATGCCATGCGATTATCGGAAGCATCCGCCAGCGTGAGCGCGACAACACCTAAGCGGATGTCGATGCGTTTGAATGCACGGGAAATCCCCGATTCGATGCCAAGACGCTGCCGGCTGGCCGAAAATGTGTGCATTGTCGGCGTTCTTCAGCCGCGTTTTTCGCGGGGGTGTGGTCGAATCCACGCATGAAAACGCGGGGGTACGAGTGCAGCAGTTATTGCTTCCAAAATCGCTATGGCCGATCACGCCAGCCGATTGTTATGCTGGCTGGCTGTGTTCGATCGGCTGTGAGTACCGCGAAAATGGAGCATCGAAAATGGAAGAACGCCAAAGGAACTTCGACGCCCTTTCCACTGAGGCGCAAGCGTTTTACCGACATATCCAGCGATCACCGTCAAAGAGCGTTAATTTACTGAACCGCGTGGCGTACATCCAAGGACATTCGGAAGAAATTCATCGCACCGATGCGGAAGAGTGGATCGACGAACTTTGTCGCTCGACTTTTCTGGTACAAACGGCGAAAAGCCAATGGCAAATTCCAGAGCAAATCCGCGAGGCCAGTTTTTAGGCCCACTGGTCGTCTGGGTAATAATCTCCGTTGCGCCATTTTGTATCGAATTCGCTTTCGGTGCATTCGCGTTGACGCCGCGTTTTCAGCCACTTCAATAAGGCTCGCTCGCGGTAAGCAGTGTCAACGAACCGCGTTATTGGGCGCTGGTATAGGTCGTGTCTCCCATCAACGAAATCCCCGGTCCACCAGTCAGGTTTTTCAATTCCGAGAATTTGCCACATTCGCGAATGGTCGAAAAAATACAAAGCCATCAAGTCTTGCTCTTCCAGACGAAATAGTTTCGGCCAAATGGTGCGTGTGATTTCCGGGTCCTCCGCTGGCCATTTTTCAAATAGCGAAATCAACGGAACTCGTAAAGGCGCATGCCACAGGCGCTCGATCGTTTTCGTGTTGCACCCGATTGGCGCTACGTGCGCGACCGCTGCCGACGTGGACAGCAAGCTAGTTTTTGTGTCTGTGGATTCTGCCGGCTGGTCGATCGTTGTCAGATCGGTCGTAACGCTGTTGCACGCCATACTGCATTTTCCTCGCAATGAATGTTCGGCACGGTCAGTTGTTCGGTGGACAACTGACGGTTGCAAGCTATGCTCTTACATGTCCACCGAATCGAAAACAGAAACGATTGCCCGCGCGTTGTTGAACGATCCACACCTGCGCGGAAAGGTGCGCGATATCGCGAAGCACTTTGAGACCAGCCCCAGCACGGCCAACAGCGCGAAGCGACTGGCCGAAGCGCGCGGCGCGAAGTGGCCCGACACGTTGCCCGGTAAAGACGGCAAGTGCTACCGCACGTCCAAGCCGCTGCCAAGCGGCCCGAAAGGGCAAAGCGAAAGAACGCGCCTGAAACGTCTGTTGCAAGCTTTCGGTGACGCGGACAAGCCGGCGGATGAGTTGCAAGAGGGTTTCGCATTGGTGCGCTCGTTTGCGGCTACTGTGCTGGACACGTACGGCGATGGGTTCCGACTGCTGGACGATATCGGCATCGGTGCGGACCAGACCGCAGCAAGCGAACTTGCGAGCGCGTCGATACTCGCGTTTGAAAAGCTGAAGGAATTGAAGCTTGCGATTGTGCATGCGGTTGATAGGCGCGGGTTGCTTCAGGAATCAGCCGACTGCCCCGATTAGTTTCTGATAGTGTGGATGATCTTTCAGGAATTCGAGACTTATCGGCGGTGGAGTCTTTGCAAGATCGGCTGTCGGAATTGTAGGTGACTTGTGCGAGTTGCGCGCGCTTCGCGGCGTAAGCCAGTTCTTACAGCCGATGTACGCTTTCGCCGCGCG
>JBGTKH010000351.1:0-7856 GCA_041744735.1 Pirellulaceae bacterium
CAAACTCTCCAAAGTCATTCGAGGCACGCAGAATGGCGACGGTGGGCTCCGCGCGCGGCTGCTGCGCGATCTGCATGACGCCACCGAGTCCGCGTACCGGATGAGCATCCGGCTGCAGAACGCGGACCTCAAGGCCGCTCCCAAAGCGAAGCGGCGCCGGCTGGAAAGTTGGATTGCCGAACAGGTTCGCGCCGAGTCGGGCAAACGCCGGCGGGACCACAACGACTTCCGCCGCCTGGTCGAAAAACAAGCGGCCTACACGCTGTTGAACCGGATGGTCTTCCTGCGTTTGTTGGAAGCGGCCGGGTTACGCAAGCCGCTGGTCGTGACGGGCGGCTGGGACAGTCGCGGCTATAAGGACTTTCGCGAAATTGCGCCGGCACTCTGCAATGTGCGGCAAGACGAGCATGAAGGTTACGCCTTTCTGCTGCAGCTCGTGTTCGAGGACCTCGCCACGGACTTGCCCGGGCTGTATGGCTCGGCCGGAGTGGCCGACTTGATTCCCGTGCCGGCGTCCACGCTGCGCGCCGTCGTCGAGGCGTTTGACGATCCTGAACTGGAAAGCTGCTGGACCGACGACATGACGCTCGGCTGGGTCTACCAGTACTGGAACGACCCGGACCGCGAGGCGCTCGACCGGAAGATCAACGAAGGGGGCAAGATCGAGCCGCACGAGATCGCCAGCAAGACGCAGATGTTCACCGAGCGCTACATGGTCGACTGGCTCTTGCAAAACAGTCTGGGGCCGATGTGGCTGGCGATGTGCAAGAAGCACGGCTGGACGCCCGAGGTCGAAGCGGACGGCACGCTCGACCGGCTCGAACAACGGCGCGTCGCATGGCGCGCGATGCGCGACGAGCGACAGGCTGCGCTGGCCATCGAGAAGGCGAAGCAGGAGCAGGACGAGTCGTACGAGTTCGACGAAGACCAACTGCCCGGCGTGTCGCTGACGGAATTGATGCCGCTGGAGACCGGCGCCGAACGGCGCTGGGCGTACTACGTCCCGCAGCCGATCCCCGACGACGCGATCGAGCACGCACCGGACAGCGTCCGCGATCTGAAAATTCTCGACCCGGCCGTGGGTTCGGGCCACTTTCTGGTCGTCGCGTTCGATCTGCTGTTCGCACTGTATGAAGAGGAATCGCGGCATCGCGGGTTCGTAGTCCCGCCTTCAGGCGGACCGGAACCGGCTGAAGCCGGAACTACAAACGACTGGACGCCGCAGGCGATCGTCGAACGCATTCTCGAACACAACTTGCATGGGATCGATCTCGATCCGCGGGCGGTGCAGATTGCGGCGGCGGCGTTGTGGCTGAAGGCTCAGCAGACGTGCCGCGAGGCGCGGCCGCGGCAGATGAATCTGGTGGCCTCGAACCTGGACATTGCCAGTCTGCCGGACAACGACCCGGCGCTGGTCGAACTGCGCCGCACGGTGGAAGCCGAGACCGGCATCCCCGCGCATCTGACCAATCAGATCGTCGAAGCGCTGCGCGGAGCCGACCATCTGGGCAGTCTGCTGAAAGTCGATGCGGCGATCGAGACGGCCATCGCCGAGCACGAGAAAGCTCTCAACTGGGATCAGAACGTCCAGCAGTTAAATCTGTTTCCCGACGGCCGCATGGAGCAGCAGAAGCTGCGGTTCCCGCGCGAGCGACTGCAATTCAACCTGCTTTCCGCCCTGGAGTCATTCCTCAGCCGGCATACCAGCGCGCAGCAACTCGGCCTGCGACTGCGTGGCGAACAACTCGCCGCCGGCGTGCGTTTCGTGCGGCTGGTGCGCGAGGCTATGTACGACTTGGTCGTGGGCAATCCGCCTTATCAAGTAACGGTCAAGATGGAAGATGTCGGTTACGTCAAGAGCGTCTATGAACGGGCCAAACCAGATCTATACGCTGCATTCATCGAACGTTCCCTGCAGCTAACGAGGACGCACGGGGTCTGCTCGCTCGTGACGATGCGAAGTTGGATGTTTATCAAGCAATACGCGGAACTTCGTCAATGGTTACTCGACACCTTTGACATGCCAGTGATCGGTGATCTGGCTTCCGGCGCGTTTGCGGAGATCAACGCTGCACAGATCGTGGTTTCAGTCGCAATGGGCATCTTCTGGAATCGTCGACCGAGCGATGAGGTGAGCACGGGACTTCGCTTCTTCGACGACGATACGTTTACCAGCGCCGGAGAAACCGAGAGAAAAAGAGCGGCAGTGCTTGTTCAATCAACGCCCTTCGGATTCGAAGCGAAGAATCTACGGAAAATTCCGGAGACACCTCTGATCTATTGGCTGCCACAAGACCATTTAGCGCGATTCTCAGCGTTTCCTTTGCTTGGAGATGCGGCGGGACCGGTACGAAAGGGACTTTGCACCGGAAGCAATGTCCGGTTCAACCGAGAACCTCACGAACTTCCGCGACACAGGATACTTGTCAATGAGGATTTCCTTTCGCAAAGATGCCGGTGGGTACCGACCGTCACTGGCGCCAAAGGACAGTGTTGGATTGAACCGCTCGCAACAATCGTAAACTGGGCGACAAACGGGCTAGAGATTCGTGTTCTCGCGTCCGTAAGTAACGCTGCAGTTGTGCCAAGCATGCAACGTTATTTTCAACTTGGCGTGGCGTTTGCCGCAATCGGCACTGAGCCGTACGCTCGCGTGCATCGATACCGAAGCGTTTTCGGTGATAAAGGCCCGTCGGTTTTCACAGACCAGTTGGATCGCACGGTCTGTGTCCTAAATCAAACAGTATCGCGTGAAATCCTTCGTGCACTGAATCCTTCAGTCAGTTTTCAAACAAACGACATCGAACGGATTCCGTTCGCGAGCGCTGAGGGCTGTCAAGAAGTGATGCGGATTGTCAATACTGCGTTCGACGAACACGAGGCGCACCGTGAGTCGTCGGTCGAGTTTCTACAGCCGGGTCCCTCTCCGTGGCAAAGCGTTGAATTATGGGCGCAACTCGCTGTGGATCGTCCCGAAGGCGCGCCGCTAGCTTCCTTCGAACCGGCCTATGCCATTGAGCCGCCCACTGATCATGTGAGCTTTGCCGTCGGCGTCGCGATGGGGCGGTTCGGGGCGGACGGAGAGGGAGTTCTTGATCCCACAATCGATGATCTCACCGGTGCGCTGCCGCACGGGATACTGTTTCTCGACGGGACGCTTGCCGAGACCGATCTCCGCGATTCGCTCGGGCAGCCGGCGGCGCGGATCATTCATTCCAAGTGGGAAGAGTTCGGGCGGGCAATCCTCGCCGGAAAGAAACTCGTCCCGGTGCGGGATTGGCTGCGGGAAAAATTCTTCGGCGACGTGCATCGGCAGATGTACGAGAACCGGCCGATTCACTGGCCGCTGTCGTCGGCGAAAAAGACGTTCGTTGCGTGGGTCACGATTCATCGCTACATCGCTCAGACGCTGCGCGTGCTGCTGGCCGATCACCTGCAGCCGAGACTCACGCGGCTCGACGGCCAGCTCGACGACCTCCGCAAGGCCCGCGACGGAGCCGACCGCAAAGCCGCCCGCGACGCCGACAAACGATTTTCAGACGTGCAGAAGTGGCGTGAGGAACTTGTCGAGTTTATCGGGCACGTCCATCAGTGTGCCGATAAGGGCCCCGCGCCGCCCGACCCCAAGAAACCGGAACGCGAGGCCGATGCGCGTTACGATCCGGACCTGGACGACGGCGTGATGATCAACAGCGCCGCGCTCTGGCCGCTGCTCGAACCGCAGTGGAAAGACCCAAAGAAATGGTGGAACGAGTTGGTCAAGGCCAAGGGGAAGAAGGACTACGACTGGTCGCACCTGGCGATGCGCTACTGGCCAACGCGCGTCGATGAGAAATGCCAGTCCGACCCGTCGCTGGGTGTGGCCCACGGCTGCTTCTGGAAATACCATCCGGCACGCGCGTGGTCTTGGGAACTGCGTCTGCAGGACGAAATCAGTCCCGACTTCCGCATCGAGGAAGCCTCGTACCGAGGCGACGGCGGCGACGCGGAACACCGCGACGCCTACATCTTGAAACACCCGGACGAAGCCTTCGACGCCGTCGCCAAAGAACTCAAACGCCGCATCAAGAAGCATGCTGCCCCCGAAATGCGATTGATCGAGCGGGGAATTTGGTCGGCGGTTCCGCATCGTTGCTGGGAGTTGGAACTCAGCACCAGCGGCAAACTGGGCGACGACTTTCGCTTGCACGCGCCCGACGCCGACGAGTCTCGCGAAAAATTCCTCAACGAGCGACCGAACGAGGCACTGGAAATCGTAAAACGCGAGGTCCATCGACGACGCACGCCCAAAAAGCCGCTTGAGGAACTGCACCTGCTCGACGCCGGTCTTTGGAAAAACGCGCCGGCCGAATGCTGGGACTTGGAAACCGAGATCACCCAACAGCAAAAAGCGGAATTTCTGCTCGCCGCGCCCGACGCGAAGGCGGGTCGCGCTGCCTTCGCGAAAGCACATCCGAAAAAGGCCGCCGAGCGCAGGGAACTGCTGGCGAACGTCAAGCCGCGCGAGCTGCCATTCGGGGCTGACGACCCCGAGGAGGGCGCGGCATGAATTCCTCACTTGGTCCCGTCTCTGCCGTGTTGGAGGCCGAACTACGCGAATGTGTGGCTCGCAATGGGCTCGTCATCTGGCTCGATGCGGACAACCACTACTCCGAGTTCGTCGACCGCTTGATCGAGATGCGCGCGGCTGGCGAGTTGAAGTACGAAGTCCGCGCCTTTCGCGGTAGTCACCTGCAACTGATGCTGGACCTAGAGGGCCTGGCGGGCGGGCTCGACAAGTCGCACCTTGTAATTCATCTCCCCGGGTTCAACGAGGACGCCGTCGGCAAGAGTCCGGTGTTCGAACTCTACAAAGCAGGCGTGCGATATCGCAAGGCGCTCGATACGCTCATTACCGAAGCTGCGGCCGGCAACGTCCGCTCGGAACAGATTACCGCCTTTCGCGCGCAAGCCGGAGTCACACTGTCGCTGGCCGACGCGTGGCTCGAGACGCAGATGAGCGAGGAAGGTGAAGGTCTGGCCGGACATCTCCGCAACATTACCTTACCGGCGTTGATCGACGACTTGCTCAGCGGCGGATACGTGGCAAGTCAACTTGGCTCCGCAGCGGACCGGAACACGGTTTGGCAGCGACTTGCCGCCTGGCTGGGCATTACGGCACAGTGGCGCGAGCAGTGGCAAATTGGAAGTTCATCAAGTGCCAGGGACGTCGCGTTTGCCGCGTCCAGTTGGGCCTTGTGTGTCGAGTACATTCACGACCTGCGTCGCACGCCCGCCGGAGTTCGCTTGTTGAGCATCCCCGAATTGCCGGCGCCGGTTGTCGAGGCTTGCTCCAAACTGGCCCACCATCTGCGTGATCGCCACGACGAATTCTATCAGCGCACCGCCGACGAAACCGAAGCGGCCTTGGCCGATGAAGTCGAAGTTGCCCAGGCCGCGGACCTGGGAAAGATCGATACCTTTGGCTTTGAGGAAGTGTTGGTTCTGCGAGCGGCGCTGGGTGCCTTAAACGAACATCAATGGGACGTCGCTGCCGAGTGGGTCGCACTTCGGCAAGGCGATCGGTCGTTCTGGTTGCGACAAGAGCCGGCCAGACGATCGGCTTGGCAATTGGTTGAAGATGCAGTACGGCTAGGGCAAAGGATCGACGCGGCGGGATCGCGGCTCGAAGTCACCGACAACCTCGACGCGGCTGTCGAGCGCTATGTGCAACGAGGCGCGGCCGTCGATCAAGCCCACCGCCATCTCGAACAACGACGCCTGGCGTTACTGTATCCGCTGCTTCCTGAATTCGAGACATTCCGCGCCTGTTTGGACGGTCTGCGCCGGTACTGGCGCGAGTGGGCGGATCACTGGGCTCGTGATTTTAACTCGCTTTGCCAACAGCGCGGGTTCCTGCCGACGGCCGGCATGCAGCAACGCACGCTGTTCGATGAAGTCGTTCGGCCCTTGGCGCAAGAGCCCGGCACGACTGCCTTGTTTCTAATCGACGCATTTCGCTTTGAGATGGGCGAAGAGTTGTATCGCGCGTTATCCGATTCACAGGCGACAACAACGCATTTACGGGCGCGGCTGGCGGAGTTACCGACCGTCACCGAAGTCGGGATGAATGTTTTGCCACCCGTCGCGGAGGCGGGCCGATTGCGGCCGACGATTTCCGGCGGCAAGATCCTCGGCTTCTCGACGGGACAGTTCCGGGTGTTCAACGAAGATACTCGCAAACGTGCGATGCACGATCGAATCGGCGGCGGAACTTGCCCCTGGTTGACCTTGAATGAAGTGATGACTCGTGATTCGACCAGCCTGAAGCGAGGAATTGCCAAGGCTCAACTGGTGATCGTCTATTGTCGTGAAATCGACGATGCGGGAGAGAAGGGAGTCGGGCTGTCGGTCTTTGATAACGTCATGCAGCGACTGCGTGCCGCGTGGCGAATGCTGCGTGACGCGGGGGTGCGGCAGTTTGTGTTTACCGCCGATCACGGCTTTCTCTTGCTGGATGAAAAGGCTCCGAATGCTCAGAGTCACGGCCGTAAGATCGACCCCAAGCGGCGTCACGTTTTCTCCGAAGTCGCCGCGGATCACAAGGAAGAGGTTCGTGTCCCGTTGGCGGAACTCGGTTACGAAGGGCAGACGGGGCACTTGATGTTCCCCGTCTCAACAGCCGTGTTCGACACCGGCGAACGTTCCATGAGTTACGTTCATGGAGGCAATAGCCTGCAAGAGCGCGTGATTCCCGTGCTTACGCTGTCGCACCGGGCGCCCGCGGGAAGTAGCACGCTCAAGTATTCCATTGCCGCGGAACCAAAGATTGGTATTGCCGGCATGCACTGCGTGGTGGCGCGTGTCGCCAATGTCGAGCAGCATTCGCTGGACTTTGGCGGAACGGACGCGATCGAACTGGGACTTCGCGTCATGGACGAGCCGAGTGTTCAGGTTGAGTTGTGTGAAATTCGCGGCGGCGCTCGTCTGTCGAGCGGGGCTGTCATCGCGACCATTGGCGAGAAGTTTGAATTGTTCTTCCGGCTTTCCGGAACGACAGAAACTCGCGTGCGGGTCGAACTCTTCCATACTGGAGCCGAGGCAGACGTCTCGCCATGTGTTGTCGAGGGTCGCTTCGCGGTGACGGCTGCCAGAATCACTAGCCGACCTGGCACCCAGACGTCGGCGCCGATCGAAGGGCGCGAGTGGTTGGACGAGTTGCCGGACGCGGGTATCCGGCAACTCTTCCTGCACCTGGCCGAACATGGCGCAGTTACCGAGAGCGAAGCGGTGAACATGTTGGGAAGCCCACGTGCCGCTCGCCGGTTCGACTTGCAATTCGATAAACTCGCCGCCAAGGCGCCGTTTAACGTTCGCATCGATGTTGTGGCCGGTGTAAAACGCTACGTTCGTGAAGGAACTTCTAAATGAGCACGCTGACCGCTCGTGACGTAGAGCATGTCTTCGAAGCCTTGCGCAAAGGACTGGTACCCGAGCGCGGCATCGACACGTTCGCCGTCGGCATTGAAAAGCAGCGCGGTGAAATCCACCGTCAACTTGATTTGGCCCGACACGGCGAGGGGACCATCAAATTCCTGCGCGGTGGCTATGGATGTGGAAAGACATTCTTGGCGCGGCTCGCGTTGCTCGATGCACGGGAACGAGGCTTTGCCACAAGCTTTGTGGTCGTGTCTGACAGCGACTTGCGTTTCCAGCGCTTCGACGACGTTTACCGGAAGGTCATGACGGAATTGGGAACGGCTGCCTGCCCGCGCGGCGCACTGGGCGACATCTTGGACCGATGGATCGGTTGCGTCGAAGAGAATCTGATTGCGGCCGGCGAGGACGAAGAGGCGTCGACTTTTGACGAGAAAGTG
>JBGTKH010000352.1:0-5217 GCA_041744735.1 Pirellulaceae bacterium
CCACGGTGGCGACCGCCTTTCCTGCGGCTTCGGCGGCAGGTGAAGAGATGCTGCGGACCGGCGGCAATGCCGTTGATGCCGCTGTCGCCGCGGCATGGGCATTGGCAGTGTGCGAACCCAGCGGCAGCGGGCTTGGCGGACAGTCGGTGCTGCTACTCCGCACGCACGACGGCCAGACGCTGGTGATCGACGGACACTCAAATGCTCCGGCTGCGGTCTCATTGGACACAGTCAGCCGTGACCAACAGAAACACGGCTATCGCGCCTGCACGGTTCCGTCAACACCGGCGACCTTGGAATTTGTGCGGCAACGTTACGGCACGATGTCATTGACGCAATTGCTCGAGCCGGCGATCCGGTTGGCCGAAGAGGGTTTTCCTATTACGGCGCTACATCATCGACAACTCAAATGGTGCCTAGCCAGTTTGCAAGCGTCGCCCTCTGCCAATGAGTTGTTCCTAATTGGCGGCCAGCCGTACGAAGTCGGTGAAAGGTTCCGCCAACCGCAATTGGCGGAGACGCTGCGTCGCATCGCTCGCTTTGGCACCGACGACTTTTATCGCGGCGAGATCGCCCGCAACATTGGCGACGACATGCATCGACACGGCGGTTTGCTGACCGCGGAAGACTTGGCCAAGTGCGAAACGCCAGATCAGCGCGATCCGCTGTCGATTCGCTACGGCGACTACGAGATCTTCAGTCCAGCACCACCGGCCGGCGGCTTGCAAGTGCTACTGGCAATGAAGGTCTTGGAAAAGTTGGAGATGGACCGTCACGATTTCGACGCCGATCAATGGTACGAACTTTTGGCCGAAGTCACTCACGTCGTGTTCCACGAACGCGAGCATTCGCCCGTTCGCCCGAGTCACCTGGTGCCCAGTTTGACGCGGTGGCTATTGAGCGAACGCCGAGCCGCCGCGATCGCCGACGACATCAGCCGGCACGTTTGCGACTCGCTGGTGGTCAACGCCGACGAAGAAGAAGGAGAAACGACTCACCTCTGCACGGCCGACGCGCACGGCAATGTCGTGTCGCTGACCCAGTCGATTCAATCGCTGTTTGGAGCCCGAGTTGCCAACGCCAAGTGCGGCTTCCTGTACAACAACTACCTGACGACATGCCCGCGCGAGTCGCATCCGTATCAACTGGGCAGTCGCTGTCTGCCGCGATCGAATGCCGCGCCGACGTTGGTGGTTCGATCCGATGGGAACGACGAACTTGTAGCCAACAGCGGGCGGCCGCTCGGCGCAAAGCCGGTGCTGACTCTCGGATCCGCAGGCAGCCGCCGCATCACGTCGTCGATCCTGCACGTGCTCAGCGGCGTCTTGGATCGCGGCTCGTCGTTGTCCGAAGCGGTGGCAGCGCCGCGAATTCACGCCAAGCTCAGCCGTAACGTGTGGCTCGAACGGCCCGCCGCGACGCCGCTTTTGATGCGACGGTTGCAAACTCGCTTTCGCCGCATCGACTTCAAATCGCCGCACAGTTATTCGATGGGCGCTGTGCAGGCCATCGCCTTCGAGCCCGATGGCACGCTGATCGGTGCCGCCGACCCCCGCCGCGAAGGCTCGGCGATCGGAATTTGAAAGAGTTTTCCAACCAGAGATAATGCCGAGTTTGTCCATGAGTGAGTTAAACGAGAAAAAATCGCAGCGAATCGTCGGGCTCTTGGCCGTGATGTTTGGCCTGCCGCTGCTCTTGTTGCTGGCCAAGCTACCGGGAATGCCGACGGCGGAATTCCTCACGGAGCACGATTCGCTGGCCCATCTGCCCGCTCACTTACAAGACAAAGTCGCGCACATTCTGTTCGTGCCGTTGGGGGCGATGCTGGTTGTGTTCTTTCGTCTGACGCTGGGCATTCGTGTGCTTGGGCCGTTTCGGTCAGTCCTGCTGGCCGTGGCGTTTCAAGTGACCGGCATCGTGCTGGGACTCATCTTTTTGATATCGACAGTGGCGATCGTCGTGGCCATTCGCTCGCCGATCAAGACGATGAAGTTGCCGTATTTCGGGCGGATCACGGTCATGCTCAGCGCGGTCGCTGCGCTGATGGTCGTCGGCGTGCTGGCCAGCGACTGGCTGCAGCTCGACGCGATGCGCAGCATCGTCTACTTCCCGATCGTTGTGCTCTGCTTAGTGGCCGATGCGTTCGCTCGCACGGCCAACAAAGAAGGCGTCCGCTCGGCGCTGTGGCGAGGCGGTATGACGGCTTTAATCGCGGTCATCCTGACGTGGCTGGCTGGCATCCCGCAGCTTCGTCAACTACTGCTGGACTATCCCGAACTGCTGATCGTGCAGATTGGCGGCATCGTCGTGATGTCAAAATTCATGAATTTCCGCTGGTTGAAGTTTTTGAACCCGCACAACGGCGAGGACGAAGAGGACACGCTGGAAAACGATGAAGACGAACGAATTCGCGTCGTGCGCGTGCCGGTGCTGAGTAACCCAAGCAACGGCGTCGGGAATCTGTTTCTCTCGACAAGCGTAGAATTGGACGATCCGGCAACCGAACAAGACTCCCGACCACTTACGCCCGTACTTACAACGTCCGGCGAACGGCGGGCGTGAGCCCGCTGGACACCATGAGGCTGAGGCCTCACGTTCGCCCTTTCGGCGCGGCTTATCCGCGTCCACCAACTGCTGAGGAAATGTATGAAAGTCGCCGTCGTTCATAATACTGACAAGAGTGGCATCATCAATCGTTTCGGCCAGCCGTGCCCGGAGAATTACTCGCCGCGGCACATTGAGCTGGTGATCAGTTCGCTGCGCGCTGCCGGCCACACCGTCGCCAGCTTGGAAGGCAGCAAGACGCTGCTGGCCGAGTTGGAAAAGTTTATGCCCCCCTGTCCCGCAACCGGCCGGCCGACGGGGCTGGTGTTCAACATGGCGTACGGGATTCAGGGCGAGTGCCGTTACACGCACGTGCCGGCGATGCTCGAAGCGGTCGGCGTGCCGTACACCGGGTCCAGCCCGCTCGGCCACGCGCTGGCGCTCGACAAAGTGGTCACCAAAATCCTGATTGCCGCCGCTGGCGTTCCGACCCCGGCATTCAAAGTCATGAACCGTCCGGGACAAAGCGACGCAGGTCTAACGTATCCGCTCGTCGTCAAGCCGAAGCACGAATCGACCAGCTACGGCTTGCAGCTTGTGCACCATCGTGAAGAACTGGACGCAGCCGTTGCGTCGATCGTTCAAAAATACCAGCAAGACGCGCTGGTCGAAGACTACATCGATGGCCGTGAAGTGTGCATCGGGCTGCTGGGCAACAACCCGGTCGAGATCCTGCCGCCGGTTGAATTGGATTTCGGCGACCGCCCGCTGCGGCTGATGACGTGGGACGACAAGTATCACAAGCGCGTCGATGAACCGACCAAAGTCTGCCCCGCGCCGTTGGACGATCGCCTGGCCGCGCAGCTCCGCGAGTTGGCCGTGGCATCGTTCCACGCCTGTCACTTGAAGGACTACGCGCGAGTCGACATCCGCATCGACCCCGCCGGCCGGCCGTTTGTGCTGGAGATCAATTCCATGGCCTCGCTGGGAGACGGCGGCTCGTACATGAAAGCCGTTCTGACCGCCGGCTACACCTACGAAACGCTGGTCAACCGCATCCTGGACGTCGCCCACCAACGCTACTTCCACACGCCCGCCCCGCGCGACGAACTGGCCCTCGCCAACCGCTCCGGCTCCTCAACGGCCCCCGCGGACCTTGCACACGCAGGTTAGAATGTAGGTCGCCAGGTAAACGTCATCGAAGCAGTCAGAGGTTGAACGTGGCACGGCCTTTTACCAGCCTCGGCCCCTTATCAGCTTCGGCCCCTTGCCAGCTTGACTGGCAAGAGCCACAGTTTGACTGGCTAGCCGGATGCGCAGCGGCCGATCAGACCCCTGCCCGCTCGTCCGGCCGGTGAATCAGTCTCCTTCGCGTGTCAAGGAACTCCTGCAATGGCTCGATTGACCGATCAGGAGAAGCAGGAAATCATCCGCTTTCTCGAAGCCGACAAGCCGTTGCCGGAGAAGTACCGGTTTCTGCTGTTCGACGACAAGCGGGAAGTCGAATTAGTTTGGAACGGGAAGACGAACGAAGTCTGCAACATCGTCTTGCCCTTTCAAACGATCGAGCAGGTGGACGAGCCGCGGGCTGAGGACGACGCAGACTCGAAGGGGAAGGCGGGCGGCGACGTGCAACCGTTGCTATTCAGCAAAGACCACCGCGGGCGGCAACTGACTGGCTGGACCAACAAGCTGATCTGGGGCGACAACCGGCTGATCCTGTCGAGTCTGAAGAACGGGCCGCTGCGGGACGAAATCGAGCGGCAGGGCGGGCTGAAGCTGATCTACATCGACCCGCCCTTCGACGTCGGGGCCGACTTTTCGATGGACATCGAGATCGGCGGCGACACCTTCACCAAGAAGCCCAACATCCTGGAAGAAATCGCCTACCGCGACACCTGGGGCAAAGGCGCCGATTCCTTCCTCGCCATGATCTACGAACGACTCGTCCTCATGCGCGATCTGCTCGCCGAGGATGGGAGTATTTATGTGCATATGGGGCCGACCGTCAACCATTTTCTCAGAACGGTTTTGGATGAAGTTTTCGGCGGCAAAAACTTTGGGAATGAGATTATCTGGCGTCGGGCGTTTGGACACAGCGACTCCGTGAAATACGGAATCATCCACGACGTGATTTTGTTCTACAGCAAGTCGGAAAAACGGATTTGGAATCAAGTACTGCAACCTGCCGACAAAGACTACATCGATACATTTTTCGATCAGTACGACGAAGAGCGCGGCGAACGGTATCAACGGCTGAGTTTATCAGCGGGTGGATTGTCTGGCGGAGGCTACCGATACGAGTACAAGGGCGTTACCGCTCATTGGCGATGTCCAATCGAAACACTACAGAAACATGACGAAGCTGATCGACTTCACTGGCCGAAAAAGAAAGGCGGTGTTCCGCGACTGAAGAAATACGAAAGTGAACATGAGGGCGTTCCACTTCAAGATATTTGGACGGATCAAAAGAAGTTGCCCGGCATGACGCCCGATCAGCGGAACCTGGTCGAGTGGGAAGAAATGTGGACCGGCGATTTCATCTTCGAGAACGAATGGCAATCGTTCCGCACGAAGAAGGACCGGTCGCTAGAATTACAGAGCGTGTTCCACGAGTGCCCGCCGGGCCGGCGCAAGATCGCCGTGAAGGTCGTCGACATTTCGGGAATGATA
>JBGTKH010000353.1:0-16986 GCA_041744735.1 Pirellulaceae bacterium
CGACTCGTCGCCGCTTTTAGATTTTTAGATCGGTACTTCTGCGCGCATCTTTGTAGGTTGGGACTCCGTCCCGACCATCGAAGCAGGGTCGGGACGGAGTCCCAACCGACTTTGGCTGCAGCTTCGCCGCTTGACGGCCCTCGCTAACGCTTTTTGAAGTTGCGCGTTTCAATTGATGGTAGCCGAATTCGCCAGAATTTGGACGGTCTTGTGTTGAACTCGAAAACCAAATTCTGGCGAATTCGGCTACAAATTGATGCTAGCGCAACTTCAAAACTAACGCTTCGGGTTACGATGCACTGCGATTCTACTCGGGCGCTTGATCGCCGTTTTCGGCGGGAGCACTCTCTCCCGGCGACGCTGGTTCGCTGGGCGGGCCATACCGCTCTTCGTGATAATCGACGAGCTTCATCAACTTGAAATCTTTCGGCAGACGGCGGATCGGGTCCATCGCGTCTTTATCGATGACCAAGCTCTCGCACAACCGGCGGTATTCATCCACCGAATCCATCAGGTCCTTCGTGGAGACGTCCGTCATCAGCTTGGGATACTTCTCGAAAACTTTGGCCCATTCGTCCCACGCCGCGTCGTACATCTCTTTGGCGCCGGGTTTGGTTTCGCCGGTCTCCGGGTCTTTATATTCGGTCAGAATCGCCTGCTCGTACAACTGGCCGGCGTCGTAGGTGTACTTGCGTGCGCGGATCGCTTCGTCGGTCGATTCGGCTTCGCAGCGCATCGTCCAGTGCTCAAAGTTGACGATGTTGCGATAGCCTTGAATGCGCTGCGACAGCGTTTCCAAGCGATTGATTTCGGCAGCCAATTGTTTGGCCGGCTCTTGTTTGTCCTGCGGCGCTTGGGCGGCGACCTCGAGGTGCGTGACGGCCAGCTTGGGCTCTGCCGTGTAGGCCAGTTGATGCTGCTGCTCGGTCCGCTTTTCCATCGGCACGTTCAGCGCTTCGCGTTCCTCCGGTTTCAACTCGCCCAGTTTATCCTGATGAATCTGGTCGCGGGCACCGGGCACGAGTTCTTCGTCCAACTTCTTGCGCAGCTTGGCAGCTTCCGCGTCCACCGACTCCTTGGCATTAAGCACGATCGAGTGTCCGAAGCTGCTGGGAATTTGCCGCGATCCGTAATCTTTGAACGACTCGCCCGCGTTCCGCCAAGCGCGCTGTGCAACTTCGTCGAGAATGCCCTCGTCCTCGATCGCCAGTGCGTAATTGACCAGCGACATGGTCGGCGCCGAGTGGAACAGCAACGGGCTGGTACCGCGGATCGGCTTGGCCTTGGTATCGACCACGCGCTGCGCGTCCAGATACCACAGCCGGCCCATTAACCAGTTGTCGTAGCCCATCGCACCGAGCGCATCGTCGACTTTCACGTACTCTACCAACTCGTTGTGGAAGTCCGCGTCGTCGCGAAACAGCCGGCGGAACTGTACGTGCTCGTCCGCGCGGCCGATCTTCTGGCCGAAGTACCAGCCGATCGTGTGCATCAGCCGCGGCTCGTCGCGGTTGTACTGTGTGCCCGTGATCAGGAACTCGATGCCCTTCTTGACCCAGTGATAGCGATCGCGGTAGCCGTCGAACTCGACCGAGATGTTGTAAGTCAGGTTGTGCGCCTGATGCTCCCAAACGGTGATGAAGTTCGGTTGCAGCTTGATGATCTGATTACAAGCGGCTGAGAAACCGTCGAAGTCTTCGTGCTTCTTGTCGTCCAGAGCCTTGACCCACAGCACGTTCGCCGCCACGCCGCCCATGCCCAACGTGGCCAGCTTCATGGTTTCGCTGGCCGGATCGATGTCGCCTATTTTTGCCTGTGACAGATTGTAGTCACTACGTAACTGGGCCAGCTTTCCGCCGGCGCTCTTGGTCGTGGCCGGTTGGCTCAGATACGACAGTGGGATTAACAACACCGCGATTGCGGTGATGTACGAAACCTTGCGAATAAACGATGCGTTTTGGGTCATGCCGCCAGCTCCCTCGTTCGCAGACAGAAATAACCGATCACCGCCAACACGAGCACAAACGCCAGCGTGGCGGCACAATGCTGCGCCAGCAGATCGCCACTGATATTATAGCCGTAAGCCACATAGTCGACCGTGCTAAAGCTGCGGAAGTCCGGCAGCATGAAAGCCACCAGCCGCATCATTAGCATCAACACCAAGTCCACCGCTTGCATCACCGCGTTGGCCGGCGTGGGGTCCAAATCCGTGGAGATGCTTTGCTGAGTGAACAGGCGCACGGCCGATTCAATGGGCCCGCCTCCAGGTGCTCCTTGTTCCTCTTGAAGCTCAAACAAGCGACGGAAGAATGGGTACCGAGCGATCACATAGTCGGCCACTTCCGTCACAAATTGCGTGAAGAATCCCAACACAATACTGGCCATTGTGGCCAACATGGAAACCGCGCCGCTGAGGAACGTGCTGAACATCACACCCATGCAAGTCACGATAATCATCTGCAGCCAGATGTTCGTGAAGCCCTTGGCGATGTTCAGAAAGAAAGGTCGATCGGCCGCCCTCAAGTACACGTCGGCTTGTGCCATGCCGAAGTACTGGCCGCGTTCGGCACAGCGCATCCAAATTTCAACCTTGCCGTTGTCGACCAGATCGGCGAACAGGTCGATCTCGCCCAGCGGCCGGCCTTCGGCATCCACGCCTTCGAGCTTTCGCGGGATGGGCAGTTGCTGGGTTGAGAACTCCGCGGATACGAAGGGAATGCGAACCGTCTCGACCGACTTGGCCGGATTGGGATTCTTGAGCCAGATTTCGCCGCTGATCTTGTCCTCGATGCGGCCTTTGTGAGTGCGGAAGACGCGCAGAGTCAATTCGACGGGCAGACCGTTGGCGAATCGCGATTCGGTGATGCCGTTGAAGGTCCAAATGGCCCGCGCCTGCGAGTCGCCTTCGATGTAGCTGCGATAGCCCCATTCGTTGCCGACGTTGATGCCTTTGTCCGAAGGCCGGCCGGTGCGATCCAGGAACCGTAGCTTGCCGTACACCGGCACGCGCGCCTGCAATGCACCGTGCGGCGGCCCGATCTCGAACGTTACTTCGTCGCCTTCGACAACCTGAATGTCATGCGTGTGCCGCATCTGCGTGTCGGCCACAGCCCGGTACGACTTCGTGCCGTCCGCGTTTTCTGTGATGGTCACTTTGACGTCGTGGCGATGATGGGCATTGAATGAAGATTTGCCTTCGAGCGTGCGGGTGGCCGATTGACCTGCTGCAACAACGGCGGTCGAGTCGGCGCCGGTGCCCGAGGTCACGTCCGCCAAATCCGCAAGCTCAATCGTGTGACTGTGGTCCAGCCCGCGGATCACGAACACGTAACTGATCAAGCACATCACGGCCAGCAGCACCGTGCCGATTGCGCTAAAGCCGATGATGCGTCCCAGCACGATCTCTCCCGCTCGCACGGGCTTGGTAACCACCGTGTAGATCGTGCGGTACTTGATATCGTTGGGCAGGCTGAACGCGCTCAGCACCAGCACCAAGATCAAAATCAAGAAGTTCGACCAGCCCAACACGACGCTCAAATACAACCGCGCAGGATCGTCGTTGCGGATGTCGATGTACCAAGCCCCGAACAGCAGAATCAGCGCGAATACGCCGAACGCCACCAGCACGCGATTGCGCAGAGACTCCTGAATTGCCAGCCGAGCCATCGCCCAAGTGCGCCGCGGCGAAATCATCACCAAGTCGGGGATGCCCGTGTTCAACACGCCCGCGACCACGTAAAAACCTTCGCCCGGTCCGTGCCGCACGGCAGCCACCAAGTATCCAACAAACAAACCGACCAACCCCATGCCGACAACAATGCCGGCGAAGATCAGCAGTGCGTTGGGCAGCCAGGCCAGAAACGGAAGAACTTCTTGCTCAACAACCATCGTGTTTTAGAACCGCCTTATTCGACGATGAGTCAGACAGACAATGTTGATGACGGGTTATCGCTCTTGAGCGCGGCGGCCCGGATGAGCTTCGCTTTCGCGCACAATGTTCAAGAACAACTCTTCCAACGTCCAGGTCGGGTTTTCCATCGCCAGCAGTTTGCCGCCGTTGCGCTCGATGAGCGCGCAGATTTCGGCTTCGGCCTCTTTGCTTAAACCCTGGGCGCGAATCTGCGTGACATCCTGGACCTTGAGCAAACTGTCGACGCGACCCAGCTCCTTCAATTCACCTTGATGCAGAATTGCGATCCGGTCGCACACATCCTGTACGTCGGCCAGTTGATGGCTGCACATCAGGATCGTCTTCCCCTCGTCCCGCAGCTTCAGAATCAAGTCCTTCATCTCGCGGCAACCGATCGGGTCGAGGCCCGTGGTCGGCTCGTCGAGCATCAACAATTCCGGGTCGTTGATCAGCGCCTGAGCCAACCCGATGCGGCGCGTCATGCCTTTGGAATACTCTTTCAATTGCCGGCGCTTGGCCCATTGCAAACCCACCATGTCGATCAGCTCGTTGATCCGCTCACGCCGCCGGGCCGCCGACATGTCAAACAACCGGCCGTAAAAATCCAACGTCTCTTCCGCATTCAGAAATTTGTACAGATACGACTCTTCCGGCAGATAGCCGATGCGTTCGTTCTTCGAGACGTCGGTGGCGTCTCGGTCGAACACGAGTGCCCGGCCGCTGGAGGGGAAGAGCAGTCCGAGCAGCAGCTTGATTGTCGTCGACTTGCCGGAACCGTTGGGGCCTAGCAGTCCGAAAATTTCTCCGCGGCGAACTTCTAAGTCCAACGCCTTCAACGCCCGCACCTTTTGCCGGCCCCAAAAGTCGCGGTAAATCTTGCTCAGATTCCGCGTTTCGATGACCACGTCCGGGGTTTGCTGTTGAGGTTTACCGGCGGCTGGGGCGGCCGCTTCCGCGGTGGCAGGTGATTGCATCGACTAACTCCAACGATCGATTCCGGTCTGTGGAATGAAGTTGTGTACGCTTAGGTAGACGAGTGGGTTCAGGCGATCTAGAAAAAGCCCTCGAACAAGCGCCACCAGTCCGCAGCACCCCCGCGGCACGGGACCGCTCCATAGATTGCACTATATGCCGCCCAGTTTTTCCTTGCAAGCAGCACACCGTGTCACGGGTTTTCGGCGAGCCGGCGAAGTTGGATGTTTCGCAGGGCGGCTTGGGTTTGCCAGGCGGAAATGCCGAGCGGTTTCGACAGGCTGACCTCGTTACGTATCGAAATCGTGCGCCCGGCGATGATCTGATCGACGATCTGCTGGTCGTCGATCCAGGCTTCGATTTTCGTTTCGGTCACTCGCACGCGGATCTTGTACCATTGGCCGGACTTGAAGGTCATGAACTTCGTCGTTTCGTTTTCCGACGCGTCTTTGCCGTCGATGCTTGACAAGCCGACTACCGCACCCGCCCAGCCGCCGACGATGAAGCTGCAATGCGAGTCGTTCACTGGAAACGTCAGCCCACAGAAAAAGTCCACGCCGTCGACTCGCATCGCTTCGAGACTGATTTCGTAGTTGATCTTGGGCACCTCGCGCTCGTAGGTGATGCCGGTCAGTGTGACGCCGAAGTCGAGCAGCATGCGGCCATCTTCGACGGTCACTTCCCCTTCGCCGCCGAAGTTCGTGACCTTCCAACCGTCGAGTGATTTGCCGTCGAAGAGCGGCTGCCAAGTGGGCTGCAGGGGCAAAGTTTGCTTGCCCCCCGAATCGGCTAGTGCCGAATCGTGTGCCGACGTACTGCACGTCTTACGACAGCCGGAACGACTTCGCAGCACTCCGTGTCGCAGCCACCCGCGTCTCGCGGGCGATCCGGCAGCACAAGTCTGACGAGCAACGGCGTGGCGTTCGACTGTGGCCTCTGCACGAGCGCCGCGGTCGTTGGCACCAGAAACTCCGATCGCTGCCATGAAAAGGAACGTAATTCCGCAGACGTACCGCGAACTCTTCGTGTGACAGTTGGGGCGAATCATCGTCAGATCAACCTTTCTGCGCGCAAAAACTGATGTGCTGTCTATTGGCCAAGCATGATATACTGAAGCAACAACAGCAACACGTGACGAGCAATCCGCACCCGATTTCGTGAGAAATCGTGCAGTGCCGTCTCCGAACGTCCGAAGTCTCACAACTTCGGCTACAACACATCCGTTCCCTCGCCCCCGCAAATCCGGCACACACGGCATGATCGAACGAACTAGCCATCGCGTCCGCATTGCCGTCGTGCTGCTGGTTTTGTATTGGGCCGCGCTGTTCGTGGCCACACACGTGCCGATGTCGATTATCGACATGGGACATAACCGGGACAAGGTCGCACATTTCAGTGCCTATGCCGGGCTGACGTTTCTACTGGCGTGGGTTTTGTGCTATCGCCGACGCTTAACGCTGCGCGATTGGATCGCGCTGCTTGGTGTTGCAGCGATCTACGGCGCCGTCGACGAATTGTTTCAAAGCTGGGTTCCTGGACGCTCGGCTGACCTATGGGACTGGCTGGCCGACGTCGGCGGGGCCGTGTTTGGCATCGCGGTCTACGAGTCCGTGCAGTTTGTTAGTGCGCGCCTTGCCGATCGGATCACGCGACCGACGCCACTACTCGGCGAGGACGAAGGAAAGGCCTAGTGCTTTGTCAAAGCTAAAATGTGGGGTAAGCATCCTGCTTGCCAACGCGATTTAACGCAAGCTTATAGCATTCCAGTCCCTGCCGTATCTGCCGGAGGAGGCGGCTCCGGTGCCGTCTCGCCGAGCTTGAGGAGACGACTCCTCCGTCCCCGCAGATACGGCGCGCGATTTTTGCGACAATACGCAAGCGGAACACGCGGGACGTTACGGATTCGCAAGCTTGTCGTCGTACGACTTCTTCCAGACTTCCGAACGTCCCGCGGACGCTTCGATTCCAAGACGGATTCTCAGATGTCGTCTCACCAAGACTCGTCTATAAGCTCTCCGCGGAATCGAAGTTTGTTCCACTTGCCAGGGGCGGCTCAGCGTCGAGCCGCCGCAGACCAACTTCAACCACAAGGATAACTGATGAACCAGCTCCAGGACAAGCAAGCGCAGCGGTCGCCGCTGATCGTCGGCATCGACTGGGCCGACTGCAAACACGATCTGACCATCGTCGACGGTCGGCACGTCGAGCATCTTCAGGTGGATGCCGATCCCTACGCCGTGGAAGAGGTCATCGCCCAACTGCTGGCCCGCGCCGCCGGGCGAAAGATCGCCGTGTGTTTGGAAAAGGGACGCGTGCGCATCATCTATCACCTGATGCACCGCGAAGACTTCGTGCTCTATCCCGTGGCTCCCAAGCAGGTCGCACGCTACCGGGAGAGTTTCGTCAGCTCGTCGGCCAAGGACGACCGCGGCGATTCGGCCTACCTGGCCCGCTTGCTGCAAGAGCGCATCGACGACCTGAAGCCGCTGCGGCCGGACGATCCGCTGACCCGCAGGCTCGCGCTGTTGTGCGAGTACCGACGCGTCTTGGTCAACGAGAAAACCCGCCTCATCCAGCAACTGACGGCCAAACTCAAAGTCTATCATCCGCTGCCGCTGCTGTTGCCGGGAAAGGTCGGCACGCCGCTGATCCTGGAATTCGTGCGGCGGTTCCCCGACCCGCGGAAAGCCCAAAAGGCACACCAGCTGACCCTGGAGAAGCTCTTTGGCCGGCATGGGATCAAAAACGAAGAGCGCGTCGCCCAACTGATCGACCAGGTGCGATCGACACCGCTGGTGACCCGCGATGCGGCGCTGATCGAGCCCACGCTGATCCTGGTCCGGGCCTTGCTCGCGCAACTGAAGTACCTCGACAAAGCGATCGCCGAGTACGAGCAAGAGATTCTCTGCGCGATGAACCGCCATCCGGATGCGGAGTTGTTTCGCGCGTTGCCCGGCGCCGGAGCGGCCTTGGCGCCGCGCTTGCTCACGTTGTACGGTTCGGATCGCGAGCGTTACGAACACGCCGAAGAGGTCGCCAACGGCACGGGCATCGCTCCGGTAACGGTGCAGAGCGGCAAGAAGCGTCACGTGACGCGCCGCCGCGCGTGTCCCAAGTTCCTGCTGCAAACGTTTCACGAGTTCGCTCGCTGCGCGTCGCTGTATTGCCCCTGGAGCGGAGCCTACTACCGCTGGCAACGCAGCCAGGGAGTCGCCCATCACGCCGCGCTCCGCAAACTCGCCACCCGCTGGAACCGCATCCTCTTCCGCATGTGGAAAACCTCCACGCCCTACGATCCCGATCGATACCTGAACGCCATGAAAGCCAAAAATCACCCGCTCCTCGAATTCCTGATCACCCAATAGAAAAATCTACAAACCACCACTTGCCAACAGCTCAGATGTCTGGAAGCTTACGCCACGTAGCTGGCCGACCCCAAAATGAAGCTTTGACAAAGCACTCTTTGCGGTGAATCGTCACGTCGGGGGCGGCGGTGAAGCCCAGCCGCACACAATTCCCGCGGACTTCCAAGACGGTGACCTCGAAACTTAAGCGAGCATTACTGGACTGTTCTCCCAGCGGACTTCATGGCCACCGCCACTACGCTCGGATCGGCAGGATCTTTAAGCAGTGACTGTGCCCCCCGCGGATCGATGATTTGACGAATCCGCAAAGCTAACCGAGTCATGTTGACTGGCTTTATCAGACAATCCTCGACATTAAACTCCAGCGACCGCAGTACGGCACCTTCGTCGCGACCGCCCACGATCAGAATCACCGGAACCGGTGGCACGGCGCCGTCCAGAAACATTCGGCTCAGCACGCCATCGCCGCCGCCCCATGGCAAAGCCGGCTCCAGGACCAGCACATCAGGATGAAACTTCGACAACAGCAGCATGCAGTCCAAGCCATTGGTCGTGGTCAGGACCGCAAATCCTTCGCACGACAGGTGGCCGTCGTAGGTTGCCAAGGCCGAGGTGTCCGGGTCAGCGATCAGTACTCGAATCGCCATCGTCTGTTTCTTCCGATCCGCCTTCGGAACCGGCGATTGGGGTGATGTTGCTCTTGCGTGATCCTCAATGGACGATTCGCGGGCATTCGACAGGCTCGTTCCTTCGCTGGCCGACATCGATGTCTTTTCCTTATGTACTTAAACTGACTTGGATTCGCAATCTCCCAGACTTTTGAATTTATGCCTTGGGCGGAGTGATTTTAAGCCGTGAAAACACGGAATGCATTGTGTGAGATTCAACCACAAGCCGCGCAAGGTTGGTGCTGATACCGTTTGTAGGTTGGACGCCCTCGTCCGACCAGGAACGAGCGTGGAACATCGGACGGACGAGTGCGCCCATCCTACGAATGCGTCAAGCGTTTCACCACCGGCGAGTTGGGGCAGTATGAACGGCCGGACAGTTCTTGTACGATAACTAGATCGATGCTGCGGCGGTCCTCACAAACCGAGTGTGCGGACTGTTCCGTTAACGCCCAACATTAGCCGCCGCCGCGCGAGCGGCTTGTTGATTTAGTAACCCGAAGCGTTAGCGAGGCGTTTTCTCCGCCCTCGCTAACGCTTCGGGTTACGATGCACGCTCCACGTTCTCGAACAATCCAATCTTGCGGGATTCCGACATGGCGAAGAGAACGCAGCCCAAGGCCGCCGCTGGGACCAAGTCCACACGGCGCACGTCAGATCGAGCCCCGCAAGATCCGGCGGGTCCGCCAGGCCCGTCCGAACCGGACGTGGCCGAGCCCCGCGAACTCGATCACCGCAAGCGCGCCGATTTCGCGATCGTCGGCATGGGCGCATCAGCGGGCGGTTTGGACGCCTTCAAGAAATTCCTGGAAGCGATGCCGCCCGACGGCGGCATGGCGTTCGTGCTCGTACAGCATCTCGATCCGACGCACGAAAGCATGATGGTCGAACTTTTGGCGCGGCACACGGAGATGACGGTGGTCGAAGTCGCCGACAAGATGCGGGTCGAGCCAAATCACGTATACATGATTCCGCCGAACAAATACATGGCGATTCAGGACGGAGTGCTGCGCCTGACCGAACCGGTGCTCCGGCGCGGGATACGAGTGCCGATCGATTTCTTTATGCGCTCGCTGGCCGATGACCAGCACGAGCGTGCGATCTGCGTGGTTCTTTCGGGCACTGGCACGGAAGGCACGCTGGGCCTGAAGGCCGTTAAGGCCAACGGCGGCATGACCATGGTCCAGGCTCCCGAGACGGCGCACTACGATCCGATGCCGCGCAGCGCCATCGCCACCGGCGTGGTGGATTATGTGCTGCCGGTGGACCAAATGCCCGCGATGATGATGCGGTACGCGAAGCACTGGTACATCAATGGCACCCAGACGCCCAGCGTGCCGCAAGAAAAGGCTCCCGATGCGTTGAAGAACATTCTGGCGCTGCTGCGCACGCGGACGGGCTACGACTTCCGTTGCTACAAGAAGTCGACGTTGCATCGCCGTGTGGCCCGCCGCATGGGCCTGAACCACATCGAGCACGAATCGTCCTACTTGAGCTTCTTGCGGGACAACGCTGACGAGGTGCAACAGTTATTCAAGGACATGCTGATCGGCGTGACGGGTTTTTTCCGCGAGCCGGAAGCCTTTGAAGTCCTGGAGCACGAGGTAATTCCGAAAATCTGCGCCGACCGAGGCTCCGACGATGCGGTGCGCATCTGGGTGGCCGGCTGTTCGACGGGCGAAGAAGCCTATTCGCTGGCCATGCTGTTGTTGGAGCACTTGTCCGCGATCAACAAGACTTGCGATATTCAAATCTTCGCCTCGGACATCGACCAAGACTCGCTAGATTACGCGCGTGCCGGCATGTATCCCAAGAGCATCGCGGCCGACGTGCCGCCCGAACGGCTGCAGCGGTTCTTCACGAAAGTCGACGAGCACAGTTACCACGTCAGCAAACAGGTCCGCGAAACGGTGGTCTTCGCCTTGCAGAATCTGATCAGCGACCCGCCGTTTTCGAAGCTCGACCTGATTGCTTGCCGGAATCTGCTGATCTATCTCGAAACGGACGTGCAACAACGAGTGATCGCGCTGTTTCACTTCGCCCTGAACGACGGCGGTTATTTGTTTTTGGGCAATTCCGAATCGGTCGGTCAGCAGGACGGCCTGTACCAGCCGGTCTCGAAAAAGTGGCATGTGTTTCGCAAGCTGGGCCCCACGCGGCGGAACCTGCTCAGCATTCCGATCATCGACCGCGGCGACACGGGCGAGGAAATCGAACCCACGTTTGCACCGCTGCTGCCGCGTCCCACCGGCTTAGCGCAACTGGCCCAACAACTGTTGCTGCGGGAATACGTGCCGGCCTCGGTGTTGATCAACCGCAAGTGCGAGGTGTTGTACTTCTACGGCCCCACCAGCCAATACCTGGATTTGCCCATTGGCGAACCGACGTTGGACTTGCTGACCATGTCCCGCGAAGGCTTGCGTACCAAGTTGCGGGCCGCCATTCACAAAGCCGACAGAGAGAACCAGCGCGTCAACGTCGTCGGCCTGCGCGTGAAACGCAATGGAACCTGGCACGCGGTGTGCCTGAAAGTCGTCCCCTTGCGCGCGCCGAAAGACGCCGACGGTTTGCTGATGGTCACGTTCGAGGACGAGGACAGCGGTGAAACATCGCTCGCCGCGCCGGCCGCCGCCGGAATCGAGCCGGAAGATGCACTCGTGCAGCACCTGGAACAGGAATTAAAGGTCACCAAGGAGGATCTGCAAAGCACGATCGAAGAGTTGGAGACTTCCAACGAGGAGCTCAAGGCCTCCAACGAAGAAGTCATGTCGATGAACGAGGAGCTGCAGTCGACCAACGAAGAACTGGAAACCTCGAAGGAAGAATTGCAGTCCCTGAATGAAGAGTTGACGACCGTCAACAGCCAGCTCCAGGAAAAGGTGGAAGAATTGGAAGCCGCCACCAACGACCTGTCCAATTTGCTGGCCAGCAGCGACGTGGCCACGATCTTCCTGGACCGGCAGTTCTGTATCAAGCGGTTTACGCCGGCGACCGCGAAGTTGATCCGCCTGCTGCCTTCGGACATCGGCCGGCCGATGAGCGATTTCGCGCAAAAGTTCTCTGACGAGCACTTGCTGGATGACGTCCAAACCGTGCTGCGCGATCTGACGCCCATCCAGCGCGAAGTGCCGACGCTCGACCATCACTGGTACATCCGCCGCGTGATGCCCTATCGCACCGACGATAGCCGCATCGACGGCGTGGTGATCACATTTACCGACGTCACCATTCGCAAGGAATCGGAAGAACAACTGAAGGGTGTGAATGAAGAACTCGAACAACAGGTCGCCGATCGGACGCGGCTGCTGGGCCTGCTGCACGAGATCACGACCAGCGCCAATGAGGCGGAATCGATCGATGCGGCCTTTCGCAGCGCGCTGGAAATCATTTGCCGTTCCACCCCGTGGAAGCTGGGCCATGCCTTCCGCATGAACGGCGCCACCGACGACGGGCAATCCGCCGGCACCTGGTATGTCGCTCAAGGTGCCAAGTTCAAGCGGTTCATCGACATGACGCGCCAGACGCCGCTCCACATGAGCGCCGCCGTGATGGAGGGCGTCCGCCTGTCGGGCCGGCCCTATTACAGCAAGGATATCCGCGACGACAAAGCCTGGACGCGCCATAAACACGGTGACTTGGGCATCCGCGGCAGTGTCATCTTTCCCATCCGGGCCGAAGGCCGCGTGGCGGCCATGTTGGAAATTTACTCGGACCAACCCGTGGAACCCGACGCGCTCACGCTGGCCGTGCTGGAAAGCGCCGGCTTGCAGCTCGGCTATGTCATCGAACGCAAATTCTTCGAGCAGCAGATCGCCGACCTGACCGAGAGCGAACAGCGGCGCTTGGGACAAGAATTGCACGACGGCCTGGGCCAGCAAGTGACCGGCATCAGCATGATCACCGCCACGTTGCTCTCGAAGATGGAAGGGGAATCATCGCCGCACACGCCGACCGTTAGTAAGCTGGCCGCGAGCATCGAGCAAGCCAAGGCCCAGGTCCGCGCCATCTCGAAGGGACTGATGCCCGTGGAAATAGATGCTCACGGCCTCATGGCGGCGCTGGAACATTTGGCCGAATCCACGCGGACCTTGTACGGGGTGGATTGCACCTTCGATTGCCGGCAGACGGTGCCGCTGGACGACACCTTCAAGGCCCGCCACCTGTACCGAATCGCGCAAGAGGCCGTACACAACGCCGTCAAGCATGGCCATCCGCAGCTCGTCGACCTTGCGCTGGCCAGGGACCATGACCGACTGACGCTAACCGTCCGTGACGACGGCGCTGGCATCGCGTCCGAAGCCATCGCCCGTCCAACCTCGGGCCACGGGCTGCGCATCATGCGGTATCGCGCCACGCTCATCGGCGCCACGCTGACGGTCCAGGCATTGCCTACAGGCGGAACGCTAGTGGAATGTAAATTGCCGATAGACTAAGGACGAAGGACGAAGGACGAAGGATGAAGGAAGGACCTCCTCCCCATCACCTCACCTCCACACCTCCACACCTCCTCACCTCCAAAATGGAGTCAGGTTATGAACGCCACCACCAAACGCGAACCGGAGCAGCGAGGCTTGTCAGCCGCGCGTGCTACGCGCGTGATCATCGTCGACGACCATGAATTGCTGCGGCAAGGTTTGACCGAGCTGCTGGAGAACGAGCCCGACATTGTTGTCTGCGGCCAGGCAGCCGGAGAAGCCGAGGCGATGCTGTTGGTGCGCACCATGAATCCCCTCGTGGTGATCGTCGATCTGTCGCTCAAGGACGGCAACGGCATCAATGTGATTAAGCGCATCGCATCCAGTTATCCCCATGTGAAGTCGATTGTGTCGTCGATGTACGACGACGCGCTGTACGCCGAACGAGCCCTGCGCGCAGGAGCCGCCGGTTACGTGAACAAGCAGCAACCGGCCCGCACCATCATTGATGCCCTGCGCCAAGTGCTCGACGGCGGCCTCTACTTCAGCCCGAACATCACCGACCGCGTGCTGCGCCGGGCGGCTGGCGAGAAACTGTCGCAGCAGTCGCCCCTCGAAACGCTCTCCAATCGTGAACTGGAGGTCTTTCAGCGCATCGGCCAAGGCCAAACCACACGGCAGATCGCCCAACAATTACACCTCAGCCCACGCACGGTCGAAACCTATAGAGAACGGCTGAAAACCAAACTAAAGTGCGAGAACGCATCCGAATTGAATCGCCAAGCCGTGCGATGGGCGCTGGAAGAACGTTGAGCAATCTCCGAACCGCTTGCTATGCAATCGATTGGCACGGCATTCGCTTTGAGCCCCGATATCCTAAAAGTACGGTCAAACTGGCAGGTCCTAGACGTGCCTAACCTCGGTCACTGAGTCTCCGACATTCTTCGGCCGTGAATGGCGGCCGCGAAGTGGATGAAAAGCCATGACCACCTGCACCGGAAATGATCCAGGACGCTCGCACAAGCCGCTCAATACCGCGTCGCGAATCTTGATCGTCGACGACCATGAACTTCTGCGGCATGGTTTGGCCACTTTGTTGCAAAGGCAAACGGACCTCGTCGTGTGCGGTCAGGCCGCGGGAGAAGCCGAAGCAATCGAAATGCTGCAATCCAGCGAGCCGGATCTGGTAATTGTTGACATTTCACTCGCCGACGGCGACGGTGTGCGGCTGTTGAAACAAATTCACGAAGCGCGTCCGCAGGTCCGCACGATCGTGGCTTCGGCGCACGACGAATCGATGTATGCCGAGCGGGCATTACGCGCAGGCGCCGCAGGCTACGTCAACAAACAGGAGCCTGCCCATACGATCCTCGACGCCATACGACACGTGCTCGAGGGTAAACTTTTCTTCAGCAAACGGATCACGGATCGCCTGATGCACCTGTCACGGACTTCCCACGGCACGCACGAACAATCGCCGGTCGAATTGCTATCGAAACGCGAGCGGGAAGTGTTCCAGCGGATCGGCCAAGGTCTGTCCACGAGTCAGATTGCCGAAGAACTAGGTCTCAGCCCCCGCACGATTGAGACGTATCGCGAGCGGATGAAGGTCAAATTGAACAGCGCCAACGCGACCGAACTGAACCTGCTTGCCTTGCGGTGGGCGTTGGAAGGGGAGTGAATATGTACGAAGCTCCGCAAGCCAGCCAACTGAAAGACGCGCTCATTCATTTTGAGTCGCTGATTGCCAGTGTTCCGGCGCCTGACGATGTGTGTGACTGGTGTGCCCGACTGAAGCTTGCCGTCGACCGGCTCGAGGCGCTGGTGCAAATTCGGCGGAAGCCGATTCACGACAAACTGTTCGGCGCAATGGAGGTGCAGGACCCATCACGCCGAGATCGAGTCGCCGAATTCAAGCAGGCGGACCAGGAAATCGAGACGTTGTTCGACATTGTCAAAACGCACATTATCGTCCGCGGCCTTCCGAAATCCGACTTGGAACAGAGCAACGTCGAACGCTATATTCTGGATCTGACCGACCGCGGCAAGGAATTGATCTATCGGATCAAGGATCAGGGAGAAACGGTCGCTGCCTGGTTTCCCGAGCCATACACAACTTGACCAAAGGATTATCACGATGCGACGACATCAACAACGATCTGGGAAAATCAAATATGCTCTGCTGGGCTGGCTTTTTGGTTTGCCGCTGCCCATCATCTTGATCCTGCTTTTCGTACGTGGCTGTGACTTCTAGAAAACGTCGTTTCGGCAAACAACGGCTCGCTGGTCATGAAGGACGAAACCGGGAAGGAACACAGCCACGCTGGGCGCCGACGTGAAGGTCACGATTGACGGCAAATCGGGCAGGTTGGACGAGCCTTTACAACTCCTGGTCGTCCCACAGCCAATGTGGCCGTCGCGCAACCAGTTGCACCTCGTTTAACCGCAAGCCGCAGGCGTGCGCGATAGTAGACGTTGCGCAACGCCGAAGCGCACGCCTGCGGCTTGCGGTTAAACGCGTGGCTGCGGTGAACTTGAACGAATGCTAACATGTAGCGGCTCGCTGAACTCCAAAGTGAAAGGCCGCGCGTGAATCACGATTGTTTGAACCACTTGCTGACGCCGCAGCAGCGTGAGCGCTTTATCGAGTCGGGCTACGTGATCGTGGAAGACGCGCTCGACGCGGCCATGCTTGCTCGATTGATCGCAGCCGTGGATCGCATTGACGAGCGCGAGCGGGCCGCGGAGCACAACCACAAGTTGCTGTCGGTAACCAACATCATTCACGAAGACGATGCCTTTCTGGAGCTGATCGATTGGCCGACGACGTTTCCGAAGGTGTGGGGCATCCTGGGCTGGAACATTTACCTTTATCATTCGCACATCGACGTCACGCCGACCGCTACGTCCGAAGCGCTCGCGTGGCGCGTGGCCTGGCATCAGGACAGCATGCGCGTGAACGACGAAATCGAGACCCACCCGCGGCCTCGGCTGTCATTGAAAATTGGCCTCTATTTGACCGATGTCAGCCTGCCGGATCGCGGCAACACACTAATCGTGCCCGGCTCGCAATTGCGCGACGAGATCGACTGTGCCAGCGACGGAGTGTCGAACCCGGACGGTGCCGAGCCGCTGTGCGTGAAGCCGGGCACCGCCGTGTTGATTGACCGCCGCATCTGGCACTCGCGCAGCCCGAATCTGTCGGATATGACTCGCAAAGTGATTTGGCTGGGCTACAGCTACCGCTGGCTGCGGCCGAAAGACGCGATGACCGTGGCTCATCTCTATCCGCGGCTCGATCCAATTCGCCGCCAGATTCTGGGCGACGGCCTGTCCAACAACGGCGTCTACGATCCCGCCGACGGCGACGTGCCGCTGCGCACATGGCTGCGTGAAAACTGCCCCGAGGCCGCCGATTGGTCGCACCACGGCCGCTCACAATCCCGGCCTCCCGCGATGGTCCGCGGCAAGCATCTCGGACGGCAGTAACCGATTCGCCAGCGACAATCAAACAAACCGAATGGCAGGTGGTGATACCATTTGGCGTTCAGCGCTGTAACCGCGGCCGGGCTCAGACGTACAGAATTCAATTTTGCCGGCGAAAACGCGACTTGAAAACACCAACCATGTACCGGCATAATTGAATTCTGTACGTC
>JBGTKH010000354.1:0-7976 GCA_041744735.1 Pirellulaceae bacterium
CAGCAAGAACGCCACGACCATCGCCAGATTCATTTCAAAATATGCAGAGAAAACCCGCGGGCAGACCAACGCCACAAGCACACCGCCCAGCGCCCCACCGGCCGCAATCAGCAGGTAGAACAAAGTCAAGTGCCGCGGTGCCGGTTTCAACCGCACTAACTCGCCGTGACACACCATGCACGTGCAAAACAACGCAAGCATGTGAACCCAGACGATCACTTGAATGTTTTCGCTGTAGCTCGAAAAGGACGATTCTAGCTTCATCCATTTCAGCAATTCGTCAATGCGCAAAGTCGATAGGACACGATCGACGTCGCTGGCGAGCGTCAATTCGCTCACGGCCACAATCGACAGCGCGCCGGCCAAGCCGGCACCGGTGCTGGAATACCATGCCGGGTTATCAAAGCAGATGATGAACGACAATAGGTATAAGCTCAGCGGCACAACCCACAGAAACGGCACGACGGCAATGTCCTGGCAAACATGGTTCGTTACCGCCAGCAGCATCACCGACGCCAACGCCGGCAGCAACAGCCACGACAAGCATGTCGAGATGGTCGGTTTGACTTCAACATTGAGTCCGTCATCCGATGCTTCTGAACCGTGCTGAACAGCGGTTTTGTCCGGCGAAACTACAACTTCCGTCGCAAGAGTCTCCGGACCAAAGTGCCGCGAACGCCAAATCATCACCGCCAGCCACGCACCCAGGGCCGCAAACAGGCCAAAGCCCACTGACCACAGCGTGCCTTGGAAATTCGTAGCCAGCAGTGGCTCGAACAAGAAAGGGTAGCTAAGCAGCGCCCCCAGCGATCCGATGTTCGAGAGCGCGTACAAGCGATACGGCGAGCGGCCGGGATACATGCGGCTGTACCAAGCCTGAATCAGCGGCCCGGTCGTCGAGAGCACAAAGTACGGCAAGCCGACGCAAACGAACAGCAGCAGCAGAATTCGCCACGTCGGATAGTCGCCGCTGGCCGGCTTCCAATCGCTGCCGGGCGTGATCGGCAGCATAATCAGCGCGGCCGCGATCAAAATCAAGTGAATCGCGCCTTGCCAAGTGGAACGCCGCATCCGCGTCAGCCAATGCGCATAGGCGTAGCCGCCCAATAGCATCACTTGAAAGAACAGCAAACAAGTCGTCCACACCGCGGGGCTGCCGCCAAACCACGGCAGGATCATCTTGCTAATGATTGGCTGGACTTGGAACAGCAGAAACGCGCTGAGAAAGATCGTCGCCGCGCACCACCAAGCGAACCCGCTACCCCGATTGTCTTGCATAAACGGGTCCTCGACGCCAGCATCTGTATTGGTGCGGCCTGCGGTTGTTCCAATCTGCGGTTGGTGCGATCTCGTTCCCAAGCGTGAAAACAGGTCACTTGGCCCGCGAAACTCGCTGCTGCAACTTGGCCGACACGGACTGAAACTCCTTGCGCAGTTCGGAGAATTTGGCCACGCTCTTCTCGCCGGGCGCTTTGACGTAGTCGAGCATGATCGCTTCGGCCGCCACAAAGTCGTCGGCCACGCCCAGCAACTCCGAGACGATCTCGAGCGGGATGTTCGTCACGCCGTTCGTGTCACCGTGTAACAGGTCGCCCTGGTTGACCATTAATCCGCCGACGCGCGCCGGCAGGCCGAGATGCAGCATGTGGCAATAGCCGTGCGAGCAGATCGTCGAGCCGGTGAAGACCGGATACTTGATCGCTCGCACCTGATCCAAATCGCGCCCGCCGCCGTTGGTCACCAGGCCGACGGAGCCGAAGGCTTGATAGGTCGAGCACATCACTTCTCCGAACACCGCGGCCACCGGCGGATCGTCCAGATCCTGAAATACGACCACCGCCGGGCCGGGCAGCGCGGCGAACTGTTCCAGTTGTTTCTGAATGCTGCCGTACGCATCACCTCCCGCGGGCGGCGCGTCGCTGCGAAATGCGGCCGTGCAAGCAAAGCCGACCATCGGCGGCAGTTCGGGGAAATCGCACTTGATGCGTCCGTCCATGTAACCCCGATTGCGCGGCCGGACGTCGAACAATTCGATGATGTTGCAGATCGTCGGCGTGTCGTACTTGGCAAGTTTTTGCAGGTCGGTTTGTGAAATCGTCATTGGTCATTTGTCCTTGGTCACTCGTCACTCGTCATTTGTCATTGGTCATTGGTCATTGGTCATTGGTCATTGGTCATTTGTCATTGGTCATTGGTCATTTGCCTCGTCGAATGTCCTCAGCAAATGACAAATGACAAATGACCAATGACAGAATTCAGATTGGCTGCCAGACTACCAACCCGGCGCGTGCTTCTCAAGCGGCTGAGCGCAAAGAGAAACCCGGTTTCTCGAAGAAACCGGGTTTCTTGGATTTCTCAGGATTTTCGCTGACTGATGCCTTACATGTCATAGTACAAGCAGAACTCGTACGGATGCGGACGCAGGCGGACCGCGTCGGCTTCCTTCTCCCGCTTGTAGTTGATCCAGGTCGAGATCACGTCGGGCGTGAACACGTCGCCGCGGAGCAGGTACTCGTGGTCGCGTTCCAGCGCCACAAGCACCTCGTCCAGCGAACCGGGTGTCTGCGGGATTTCCGCCCGCTCTTCCGGCTCCAGATCGTACAAGTCCTTGTCCAGCGGCTCGCCCGGAATGATCGTGTTCTGGATGCCGTCGACGGCCGCCATGATGATCGCCGCGAATGCCAAGTACGGATTGCAACTCGGGTCCGGGCAGCGGAACTCGACACGCTTCGCCTTCGGGCTCGGGCTGTACATCGGGATGCGGCAACAGGCCGAGCGATTGCGCTGTGAATAAGCCAGATTCACCGGCGCTTCGTAGCCCGGCACCAAACGCTTGTAGCTGTTGGTCGTCGGGTTGGTGAAAGCCAGGATCGACGGAGCGTGCTTCAACACGCCGCCGATGGCATGGATCGCCATTTCGCTCAGACCGGCATACCCGCTGCCGGCGAACAGCGGTTCGCCGTCTTTCCAAATCGAGAAATGCGTGTGCATGCCCGAACCGTTGTCGCCAAACAGCGGCTTCGGCATGAACGTGACGGTCTTGTTGTACTTGCGGGCCACGTTCTTCAGCACGTACTTGTAAATCAATACATTGTCGGCCATCCGCACCAGCGGCCCGAACCGCATGTCGATTTCCGACTGGCCGGCCGTGGCGACTTCGTGATGTTGAGCTTCGATGTCGATGCCGCAATCGATCAGCGTCTGCATCATCTCGTTGCGGATGTCCATCAACTGATCCGACGGCGGCACAGGGAAGTAGCCTTCCTTGTAACGCAGCTTGTAGCCCAAGTTCGGGTTCTCCACTCGGCCGCGGTTCCATTCGCCTTCGATGCTGTCGATGTGGTAGTACCCTTCGTGTGCATTTTGATCGAATCGGACGTCGTCAAAGATGAAGAACTCAGCCTCGGGTCCGATGAAGGCCGTGTCGCCGATGCCGGTACTCTGCAGGTAGCTGACCGTCTTGCGAGCGATGTTACGCGGGTCGCGGCTATAATCTTCGCGCGTGATCGGGTCCTGAATGTTGCAGATCATCACCAGCGTCGGCAGCTTGGTGAAGGGATCCAGGAATGCGGTGTCTGGCTGCGGCACGACCAGCATGTCGCTTTCGTTAATCGCCTGCCAGCCGCGGATACTCGAACCGTCGAAGCCGAGCCCGTCCTCGAATACATCTTCATCCAACTTGTTCACCGGAATTGTGAAGTGCTGCCACAACCCCGGAAAATCCATGAACCTCAAGTCCACCGCCTTGACGTCCTTTTCACGGCATAGAGCCAATACCTCTTTCGGCTTCACTGTCAGTCTCCCTTTTTCACAAAACCAGTTTGAAGAAGGATTCGGCGTTTGACCGCCAAAACAGGCACGGCTAAGAACTGCCGGTGCCATCGCCGCCTCGACAAGCCTGAGTTATAGCGCTTTACCGCTTAAAATCAATTGGGTTAGGCGATTTTTTCTGGATTTGCCGGCGACGGCCGTTGGACTCTCCGAGGCTGTGAGCGTCAAGCTACGCGGTTTGACCGCCGCACTGGACACGCATACCATTGCCCCGACGCCCAACTCACGGACCGGTTCAAGACGCACCGACGCGCCAGGACGCGCAACCGGCGAATCAATGTCGGCATCAATTCTCGGCTATCCCTTGCAACGTGAACCACACGGTCCCGTGCCACTGCTTCCGCCGCGGAAGCAGTGCCACCCTTGCAACAAGAACCGCGCTGTTCCGAGCTTGCAAGTCGTGCCGAATGGCCGCCAAAAGTTTCTCGCCAGTCTTTTGACCACGGGCAAATCGTGACCTATATTCAACTGGCTGAAGGTCCGTCAATCTTCTCAGCCGCCCCAGTTGAATGACATCCTGATTCGGCGCTGGCCCGTTTCAAACTATCCCCGTCCGTTGTTTACCGTGCGTCACGCGGCGGTAGGCAAGTGGGAAGTTTGCCGGGGCGAGCGCTCCTACCCGAGAGGTGGAACGAAACATGCGACAATGGGCTCCCTGGTTTCGTGTTCCGGCGTTGTTGCTGTTTCTGTCCGCGCTGACGGCGACGTTCGCGCCGCCTGTGCCGACAGCGCGGGCTCAAGTGCTGATTCCCGCCGAAGCGTTGGCGGATGAGCATCTGCTGGAGCAACTGCTGCTGCAAGGCCAGCAGTTGGAGCAGCAGCGGCGGTGGGGCGAGGCGCTATCGCATTACGAACAAGCGCTGCGTGAGCATCCGGAGCGCCGCGAACTGCAGCAGCGGCTGACGGTGGCGCGAATCCACTTCGATATCGGGCGGCGTTACGGCGACTCCAGTTTCCTCGCGTCGCTGATTCGCCTGAGCGAACAGGAAGCGCTGGACGTGTACACCGAGGTGCTGCTGAAGATTCAGGCCCATTACGTCGAAGAGCCGAACTGGCACCAGTTGGTTCAACGCGGCGCGATGAATATGGAGGTGGCGCTTAGCGAGCCTGTATTCGTTGAACGCAATCTGCCGAACGCCGCGCCCGAACGCATCGCCGCCTACAGCCGCGACTCGCAGCGCACACTGGCTTCGCGCGCCGTGCGCGGCCGTCAAGAAGCCCGCGACATGGTGGCCAGCGCCGCCAGTCTGGCCGCACAGCAGCTTGGCATGTCGCCGCAAGCGGTGATCATGGAATACACCTGCGGCGCGACCGGGGCGCTGGACGAGTATTCGACGTACCTGACAGGCACGCAACTGGAAGACGTGTTTTCGCAGATCGAAGGCAACTTCGTCGGTCTGGGCATTGAACTGAAGGCAGAGAGCCGCTCGCTGTTAATCGTTAGCGTCATCACCGGCGGGCCGGCCCAGCGCGGCGGCATCCGAGCCGGCGATCGGATTGTGGAAGTCGACGGCAAGTCGACCAACGACATCTCGACCGACACCGCAGCCGACATGCTCAAGGGGATCGAGGGGAGCTCCGTCGATCTCGTGGTCGTTTCGCCTGATAACAATTCGCGGCGGCTACGTCTACGACGCGAACGAGTCGAAGTTCCCAGTGTCGAAGGTGTGAAACTGCTCGACCGCGAGCAAGGCATCGGATACTTTCGGCTGAGCAGCTTCCAGAAAACGACCAGCCGCGACGTCGACGCCGCGCTCTGGAAACTGCACCACGAGGGCATGCGCAGCCTGATCATCGACGTCCGCGGCAACCCCGGCGGTTTGTTGACGGCGTCGGTCGAGGTGGCTGACAAGTTTGTGTCAGCCGGCACGATCGTCTCAACACGCGGCCGCAGCCCGCGCGAGGATTTTGATTACAAGGCCCATCAAGTCGGCACGTGGCGCGTGCCGCTGATCGTACTGATCGACGGCGACTCAGCCAGCGCCAGCGAGATTTTCGCCGGCGCCATTCACGACCACCGCCGCGGCACAGTCGTAGGCCAGCGCAGCTACGGCAAAGGCAGCGTACAAGGCATCTTCCCGCTGAACGTCTCCACCGCCGGCGTGCGCCTGACCACCGCCAAGTTCTACTCCCCCAGCGGCCAACCCATCAGCCACCGCGGCGTCTCCCCCGACATCGTCGTCCGCACCGCCGCCAAACCAATCGGCGAAACCAACCAACCACCCGCCGATCAAGACGACCCCGTCCTAAAAGCCGGCCTCCAAGTCGCCCGCCAACAACTCAGCCAGCGGTAATTCCCGGCAAATGCAGTCCATGTTCACCGTATCCGCGGGCTGTAGCGTGCGCCGAGCGCCGTCGCTAGTGCGGTATTCCATGCCTTTGACGACTGATGGCCGACGATGGCTGGGTGTCAGGTTAGGCTCGTGGACGTCATCTTTTGATTTTCGAAAGTGCGCCTTTCATGGACTCGAGTGTGCCACTGCCGCGCATCGAGAATTCGATCTGACTTAATTCCAATACACTCAACAATTCTTCTTCGTCTTGCTTCATTTCCAGTTCTTTCAGTAGTTCTTCCTCGTTTAATGCTTGCCCTCGTATCCCTTGAAATTCGTGCGCGCGAGTCAAATCTTCGAATCGGATTGCCCTTTCTAGGTGTGGAATCGCCTCCTTCGCTGCAGGGCCGATTGCTCCAAGGGCATCCGCGGCGCTCCCTCGGACTGCAAAGTCACCGTCAAAGAGCAACTGCGAGAGTGCCGGAACGGCGGTCACCGAGTCCGCGCCAAATGATGCGAGCAAGTCCGTAGCCTTTCGACGCACAGTGGAATCTTTATGGCTGAGCAGTGTTACGACATCCGGGATAAGCTCCTTCGCAGCCGGCCCTAAATCGCGGCAGAGATTCATGATTTCGGTGTCGGCCAACAGATCTTTGTACGGTAACGCGCGTAACGCGGCGGCACGCGCGTAGCTTGGAGGGACAAGTCCGGGGCTAAACTCCAACTCCAAAGGCAATTGGATTTCATTTTTGTTTATGTCTGCCAATAGCTTTCGAAGGGCGGCCACGACGGCGGATCGTCCACCGTCGCCGCACTGAAATAATTGCTTGCAGGCAGCGAATCGGATCTCAACGTTCGAATTGCTCGCCAAAGCAGTCAAGCGTGGTATCAGTTGTTCGGGCAATGCTCCAATACACCGAAGTGTATCGATGATCCAAAGATTCTCCCAGGCAGTTACAAGCGTGTCGTCGTTTGGCGCAATGAACAGGGACTCGACGTCCGTCGAGAATTCACTCTCGATGGGCTCCAGAACCCCATTCTTTTGAACCAAATACTGCTCATCGAGCGTGATGCCGCGAAATGCGGTTTTTCGCTGTTCGAGCATCGTGAGCAGCGGCGGTACCGCATCCTTGGCTTCAGCTCCCATACCATTCAAAAGCTTAAATGCGGCATATTGCTTCATTGGCTGCGGTTGTTTCAGGGCATCGATAATCGAGGACAGGGCCTCCAGTCTGGTCGCGGGGTCGTACTTAGCCAGCAAATGTGCAACAAGGTACCAGCGCCATTCCTCAAATTCCTGGTGCCGCAAGGCGGCTAGGAGGATTGTCTTCAATCGCGCATTTTCACGTACAAGTTTATCTCTGGTGCATCGATTCAAAACAATTGCTGCAGTCACGGCTTCCATTTCTGGCTGCTTTAGCATCTGATGCAACAGTGTGAGAACCGCTGGTTCGCCGCGCCGTTCCAATTGCGCGGCTGCGCCGTTTCGAATGGCGGGATCCCTGTGAGACAGGGCCTCAATCAAAAATGGAAGCTCGTCGGGGTTCTGTTGCGCCAATACAGTTGAACTTGTGCATATCACGAGAGCAAATGTCCAAATACGGATCATAAATTGGCGCTTCGTCTGCATTGCCGGCTCACATTTCCGTTGTCGTGCGCATTTTCAACTCCAAGAGTTTCACTTGCGCCAAGATATATTGGCATCGAATCAGCGCGACGGAATCTAGAGTTCGTAGTTGTCCAATCTACGCGCAGGGAGGAGCGGACGGAGAAGAGAGCGGATGGGTCTCTGGGGCGCGGGGGCAGCGGATGGGAAGGCGCGGGCGAGGCCAAGGGGGACGGTGGCGTTAGTCGGCCGGGATGGGAAGGAGG
>JBGTKH010000355.1:0-11981 GCA_041744735.1 Pirellulaceae bacterium
CGTGAAGTTGACGCCCGCCGCCGCTCCGTTCACGTCGACCGCCGGCAACAGCGGCACATCATACCGCTGGGCGAAGACGCCGTTCGAATCGCCGGGTCCCGTTCCACTAAAGACAACGATGTAATCACCGTTAGCCGATAACGTCACAGCGCCGCCGAATTGGCTGCCGGCCAGCGACGTGACCAGGATGTCGGTGGCTGGTGTCGGAGGCAACGAAGCAGAGCACGCGGCTGGTCGTCGTCGGCGCCTGGGAGACGTTGTTGTAGCGGACGGTCCGCAGGACCGTGGTGAATTCCGCGAGAGCGGCCGGTCCCGCTCCCTGAATCGTCAGCACGTCATTTGAATAGACAGCGGCCAACGACGTGCCGGTCGTATCCGCGCTCAGCGACTCCGCAACACCGTCCAGCGGATTGGTCAACACGACGGACAACCGCTGAAGCTGCAGACTGTCGGCGTCGGAAACTGCCGCGGCATTGTCGACCACATTAACCGCTCCGCCGTCTTCCACGAAGGCCGCCGTGAAGTTGACGCCCGCCGCCGCTCCGTTCACGTCGACCGCCGGCAACAGCGGCACATCATACCGCTGGGCGAAGACGCCGTTCGAATCGCCGGGTCCGGTTCCACTAAAGACAACAATGTAATCACCGTTAGCCGATAGCGTCACAGCGCCGCCGAATTGGCTGCCGGCCAGCGACGTGACGAGGATATCGGTGGTTGTTGTCGGATTGCCCAGCGCGTCGAACTCGCGGCTGTACACTTCCATGCCGTCCGTCGTCCAGGTCACGACAAAGTTCCCCGATGCGTCGCTGGCCACCGAAGGGGCCGATTCGTTAAGCGTTGCGGTCGACTGATTGACGCGGAACTCGTTCCCGATTGCTTGGCCGGCGGCGTCATAGCGGCGGGCGTAAATGCCGGCGGTCCCCGCGTCTTGCCCGACGCTCTGCCAGACCACCACGAACGAACCGTCGTCGGCCAAGGCCACATCCGAATGCAATTGGTCCGTACCGGTGTACTGGTCAACCGTAAATTCCTTGCCGCTGGCCGTACCGCTGCTGTCGAAACGGCGAGCTTGGATCGTGAATTTGTTATCGGATAGTGTCTTGCTCGACCAAGTGACGATGAATTCACCGCTGCCGTTGGTGGCCACCGCAGAATAGAGTTGTTCCTTGGGCGTGACGTTGTTCACTTGAATCACGCCGCCGACCGCATTGCCCGTCGCATCGAAAATCTGGCCAAAGATGCCCTCCTTGTCGCCGTCCTGGTCTTTGCTGGTCCAGGTCACGAGGAAACTGCCGTCGTTGCGCATGGCGACCGACGGGTCGGTCTGATCTTCGGTGGTGTAGGCGCTGTTGACCCGGAATTCCGCCTTGACGATCCCGCCCAGGTTGTTGTACAGCACCGCGTAGATGTCTTGCTTGACGGACCCCGCAGCCTTGTCGGTCTGAAAGACGACGACATAGGCGCCGCTATCGTTCATCGCCACAGCCGGATTGACCTGATCGCCGGTCGTTGTCTGGTTGACACGAAACTCGCCGCCGTTGGCGGTGCCGTTGTTATTGAACCGCCGGGCATATACGCCCCAGCCGCTGCCGTCCTGTTTGTCACTTTCCCAAACCGCGATGAAATTCCCGTTGGCATCCGACGCGATCGCCTTGGGCGTGGCATTGCTGGTGGTTTGCACATCCGCGTTCGGCGTCTGATTGACGTTGATCGTGCCGCCCGCCGGCGTCGCGCTGAGCAGCCCGAACCAGTTCTGTTGCGCATCGAAGCTGAAGACGACGCTGGATTGGATCTCGCCCGACGCATATTCCAGATCCCAGTCGCCACCGAGCAGCGTGCTGCCGGTGTCATCGATGCTGGCTGCGACATCGGCGCCCGTCAACGCGCCGAGCGACTCGGCCAACGTGCGACCCTCTTCGCTGCCGGCCAAATCGCAGCCGTAAAGCAACAGGTCCGCGCCGTCATTCAGGGCATCGCCCCAGGCCGCAATCGTGCCGGCGTAGGCGTCGAGATTGGCCGCGCTGAGCCACACGTTGCCAAGTTTGACTTCGCCGTCGCTACCGTGCGAGACAATGTGGACCGCATCCAAACTGGAGCGGCCGGCCAGCACGTCCGCGATCTGTTGAACGCCGTCTTGATGCCGATCGAGCAGATAGAACTCAAACCGCCGGTTCCCGCTGCCTTGTGCTACGACGTCATCGACCAACTGCTGATAGTTGAAGACCGACGTGTCGACGAACAACAGTTCGTGCCGTACGTCCGCGGCTGAATTCGTTGCTGCGTCGATGACGGTCGAATCGCCGAGCTGTAATACGCGCGAATGTCCAAGCCCCAATGACCAATGACCAATGGCGTCAACGGGCGTCGGAGCGCGGTACTGTGATACGTCACTCGACAATGGCGCATGGGCAAGTGCGACGCGGGCAACGTCGTTGATGTCGGCAGTCGCGTCGGGTGTTTCGGGCGCTGGAATCGTTGCGAGCGCTTGTTGCTCGATCAATGCGTCCGGCGCAACGGCGGCAGCGACGACTGGCGACGCGCTCATCAGCAACCGGTCTTCCAATTCCGCCAAATCCAACGCGCGGCGCGGCGGTAAACCACCGGCGCTGGTCCCGCATAGCGACCCTGCCGCGCCGGCGAACCCGTCGGCGAAGTTCTTGCGTGACTGATCCCAAATGCGGCGTAAATACGTAAGCATTCGCCTGTAACTCTTCCGCGTAGAAACAAACGCTGACATCCATCCGACCACTGGCGCACGCTATGGCGCGCACCAATACCCCTTGGAAGGATAGGTCACAGCAGTGACTCGCGCCGCTGGTCAAGAAGGGACGAGGGCATTTTCGGCACGTCTCACACAGGCTGGTGGGTGTTTCGCAATATCGGCGTCACAAAGCGGATTTTGATATCGCATCGTTGGACAACGGAAGGACGACAACGTATATCCTACTAGTGGGACTTGAGGCGGAGACCTTCCTACGACACGACGGGTGGTCCGTGACAATTACGCCAATTGCGCCGCCGCTGGCGGTGAATTGTGCGTCGAATCAGAGGGGCAAAATGAGCGAATATTGTGTGAAGATTCTGCTTGTTGAAGAGAATTGTTGCGACGCCGAACGGATCCGGTTGGAATTATCCCAGTCGAAAACCAAGTTCGACGTTTGTTGCGTGCCCCGCTTGTCCACCGCTTTGGAGAAGCTGAGCGAAGAGGAATTCGCCGTCATCCTGCTGGATCTGATGCTTCCCGACAATAAGGGACTAAGTGGCGTCACAAGGATTCACACGCTGCATCCGGAAGTTCCCATCGTGGTCCTCACCAACTTGGCTTCGGACGAAGTCGCCATGACCGCATTGGCGCGCGGTGCCCAAGACTACTTACCTAAGCAGCACGCCACAAGCGAGTTAATGACGCGTTCGATACGTTACGCGATCCAGCGGCAGCAGAACATTGCCATCCGGCGTCGGCTGACGGAGCTTCGCGGGAAGCAGCTTGAGCTGGAGACGACGAACCGGCAATTGAAGCAAAGCGAAAACAAGTTTCGGCTGTTCTTCGAATCGGCGCCGTACGCGATGGTGATTGCTGACGAAGATGGAAAGATCGTCTTGGTTAACGCGCAGACGGAGAAACGATTTGGTTATTCCCGCGAAGAACTCTTAGGCCGACCCGTGGACTTGCTGATTCCACTCCACCTTCGCGAACCGGACCACGGACAGCGCCGACAATATATCACGGCACCCGAGAGTCGCTCGATGGGCACAGGACGCGAGGTGCTCGCCTTGCGCAGCGACGGCACAGAATTTCCCGCAGAGATTAGTCTCAGCCCGCTGGAAACCGAATTCGGGCTGCTGATCTTTGTCGCGATTTGCGATGTCACCGAACGCAAGAAAGCCGAACAAACCATTCGCGAACGAGACGAACAATTACGACAATCACAGAAGCTGGAAGCCGTGGGCACATTGGCTGGCAGCGTGGCGCACGAATTCAATAATCTGCTGCAAGCGATCACGGGCTACACCAATTTCGCGATCGAGGGCCTACCGCCCGATGAGCAACTTCATCAGGATCTGCAGCAAGTCCTTCGCGCTGCCGAGCGAGCCGCGGATTTGACGCGGGGACTACTCAGCTTCAGCCGGCGTCAACCGATCAAATCGGCAAGAGTAGAACCCAACGCAGTTATTGCAGATCTACTCAAGATGCTGCGTCCGCTGATTGGCGAGCACGTTGAGTTGCGGACCGATCTCGGTGAAAGCGCGCCGGCCATCAATGCGGATGCCACGCTGCTCCAGCAGATGCTCATGAACCTGTGCTTGAATTCACGCGATGCCATGCCTACAGGCGGTCAGCTTTTCATTACCACCGAGGACTTGGTTCTCAACGACGCCAATTGCGAATGTCACATCGATGTCGCACCCGGTCATTACTCACTGATCTCGGTTGCCGACACGGGCTGCGGCATGTCACCCGAAGTACAGCGACACATCTTCGAGCCGTTCTTCACGACGAAAGAAATTGGTAAAGGGACGGGCTTGGGAATGGCCATGGTTTATGGCGTCGTCAAGCAACACGAAGGCGCTATCCACGTTTACAGCGAACCGGGTCTCGGAACAACGATTAAGGTCTACTTGCCTGTGGCGGATGAACAACTACGGGAGTCGCATGACATCGAGAATATTGTGGTTCGCGGGGGGACGGAAACCATCCTGATCGCCGAGGACGAGCCGATGGTCCGGGAATTAGCGGCGCGCATTCTCCGCGAGGCAGGCTACACGCCGTTGACCGCAGCCGACGGTGATGAGGCGATTCGCGTGTACGAGGCGAACGCCGACCAGATCGACTTGGCCTTGCTCGACATGGTCATGCCCAAGCGCTTTGGACGCGATGTCTACTTGGCCATCAAGGCCATCAATCCGGAAACCAAAGTGATATTTTGCAGCGGCTACGAGCCGGACACGAACTGCGAAGGTTTCGTCTCCAGCGCCGGTTTGCAGCTTATCCAAAAGCCCTTCGAGCGCGACGTTCTATTACGGACCATCCGCGACACTCTGGATCAGGAGGCAACATGTTTAGCTCACGAAATAGCTCCGTAAGCGAAGCGCTGTCGGTGAATGTTTTGGTCGTCGAGGATGAGCCGTCGGTGCGCAATATCATCAGTCGCTGGCTGACCGGTGCCGGGTATTCGTGTGCACAGGCCGCCAACGCCGATGCGGCATGGGCGCACTTGGAACAGCACGACGTGGATCTTGTCACGCTGGACATTAACATGCCTGGCTCGTATGGCATCGATCTGCTGCCCGACATCAAAAGGTGTCATCCGGATACGGAAGTCGTCATGCTGACCGGGCTGAGTGAGGCTAAGACCGCGGTTCAGGCGCTTACCAACGGTGCGGCGAGCTACCTGATCAAGCCTGTCCAGCGCGAAGAATTGCTGTTCCATGCACGCCGAGCCTTGGAACGGCGACAACTGATCGTCGAGCGCCGCCAGTACACTGCGCACCTTGAGGCCAAGGTCCGCGACCAAACGGTTTCGATTCGCGGCGCCCACGAGGAGACCATCTATCGGCTGGTCGCCGCCGCCATGTTTCGCGACGAGGAGACGGGTGCCCACATCAGGCGGGTCGGGTGCTACTGCGAGTCACTTGCCAAGACAATTGGGTGGCCCGCCAAAGACGTGGAAATGATTCGTATGGCGGCTCCCATGCACGACATCGGCAAGATCGGAATCCCCGACGCCGTGCTCTGCAAGCCGGGCAAGCTAACCCGCGAAGAATTTGAGATCATGAAGTCTCACTCGCTGATCGGCGCACGAATACTTGCCGGTTCCGATTCACCGATCCTGCAAATGGCCGAACAGATCGCTCGCTGTCACCACGAGCGCTGGGACGGCACCGGTTATCCGGCCGGCTTGGCCGAACGCGAGATACCCGAATGTGCGCGGATTGTCGCGATTGCTGACGTCTACGACGCGCTGAGCCACGACCGCGTATACCGCCCGGCGCTGGCGGACGAAGCCGTCTTGTCCATGATGAAAGATGGGCGGGGCAAACATTTCGATCCTTTCTTGCTGGACATCTTTCTTGAACTACTGCCGGAAATGGAACGAATTGCTCGCCAGCATCCGGATGAACCGGCGCGTGATGCGGCAGCACGAGTTTTCTCGTGGAAACCTGCGGAATCAGCTTTCTCGCTGACCACTGTTTAAGAGGATTTTTGCAATATGACAGCTCCTGACTACCGAGCGCTCGTTGTCGATGACGAAGCGGCCCTTCGACAGTTGATGATGCGAGCGCTGGCCCGCGAAGGGTTTTCTTGCAACTCCGCGTCGGACGGGCACCAAGCGTTGGAGTTGGTCCGCACCACGAAATACGACGTCGTCGTAACCGACCTGCAAATGCCGAACAAACACGGTCATGCACTTGCGGTCGATTTGTTGCAAGACCGCGACCGGCCGCTGATCGTCGTGTTGACGGGCGTGATTGAACCGCGGCTCGCCAAAGATCTCGTCACTCGCGGAGTGGACGACATTATGTTCAAGCCCGTTGACTACGCGGCCTTTGCCGGCAAAGTCATTGCGCTAGTCAAGCGTCGCGCCGCCCTGCGCGCCGTGAAAGCGGTCAGTGTTGCCCCATCATCGGGTCACGGCAGTGATGACGAGAGCGAAAAGGGTAAGTCAGAGTCGCAGACACTTGCGCCAATTAGCCTGATCGATTTGGAGAGCAAGCTGGCGCTGGTTTCCAGGATCCTGCCGATTTCACAAGCCGCTCTCGACGTATTCAACTTGGCGAGCGACAACACTTCGAGTTCTCGGCAGTTGGCGATGGCTATTCAACGCGACCCGTCGCTGACGGCGGAAATGTTGGGGTTGGCGAATAGTTCGTACTACAATCCCTCCGGGCGAAAAATCCTGGAACTGGAAGCGGCCGTCACGCGGCTGGGACAAAAACGAGTGGGCGAGTTGGCCTTGGCTACGAACGCCATGACGGCGCTGACCACCGGCATGCTGCCTTGGATGGACACGGGATTGGCGTGGCGACGCAGCATCGCTGCCGGGGTGGCCGTCGAACTGTTGGTGGCCCAAGGCGGACATCAGAGCATCGAGCACGGTCTGCTGCTGAGCGCGATCATGCATGCCCTGGGCCGCGTGGTGTTGGGAACGCTGTACCCGCAACATTACGCATCTATGATCAAGCTCTGCTGCGACCGAAACGAGGCCGTGCTTGTTCATGAGAGACGGCTGTTTCCGGAAAGTCATGCCTGTGTCATGTCGCGACTCTTGGCTGCATGGAAAACGCCTGAAGAAGTGCACCAGCCGCTCAGATACATACTAGATGATTACCCATCTTTGACTCGGTTGGCCAGTCCGCTGCGGACCAAGGTGGAATTGATCAAGTTGGCCGTGCTGATCGGCCAAATCGCAGCCGGAGATTGGGAGCCGTGGGACTACGTCGAGTTTCCGTCCTCGGTGTTGCTCAAGCGCCTGGGGATTCATTCGCTGCGAACGATCATCGACAAGACTATCGCCGACTCCGACGAGATTATCAGCTTCCAAGCGAAGTCCAAGCCCGCGCTCCAGTCCGCCGCCAGTTTACCGCCGCGCCAAGCTTTGGGACGCAGGGTGGCGTACTTCAACTTATCCGGAGAGTCGTTTGATTTCATCGCCGAACTGTTCTCCGCAATGGGCATCGAGCCGGTGAGCACATCGCAGCAACGGACTGTCGAAGAAGACCCTCTCGTCGTGAATTGCACCGGCAGCCCTTCCCATCGTCTGGCCGCACAGGTTGGTGCGCGCCGTAACGAGAGCCTCGTAATCATTACCGACGCCGAGCGGCTGGAAAAATACCGCCAATTCGGCCACGCGATCGCAGTCCCAACCAGCTTCAGCGACTTGCGCTCGGCGTGCTGGGACATCGCTCAGGACATCTCTCAGGACATCTCTTACCATCGTTAATACCGAACCAATGTGCACGGTGTGACCAACTGTGAAGTTGCCGATGCCTTTCATAGCGGCTGCACCGGCAATGCCGGAATCGTCCAACGCTCGCTTGTTGCCGCTTTCGCTTGTTGTAACACCGGCCCTGCAAAAGAACGCGGGTTTCGCGCCGCCATTGCTCGCCTGACGCCAAACCGCAGTCGATTTATGTGCTAGTAGGTGTCACCGTTCATTCGCCTTGCGCTTTTCGCAGTCGAGCGAACACGGGGCACCGAAGGGACGCAACATCGACGAAGCCCCGAAACACATAACATGATCAGACCTGCACGGACGTTTCTCGTAGGCATGGTGGCCGTCGCCATCGGCGTGGCCGCGCTGGCGGTCAGCCGCGCTCAGCACGCGCCGCAGCGTCTGCGTCTGCCCTCCGAGAGTGCAGCTCCACGCCCGATCATGACCAGTGATGTAGCGCCGGAAACAGGCCAACGCTGGGGACCGCCCGCTGACAGTGTGGTCGGAAGCGGTGGGCAGCCCGTTCGCTTGCCGCAGATTTCCGAGCGTCGCCAGCAGCCTGTCGCGCTCGCCGCCACAACGTCCGCGCCGGCGAGCGATGCGGAACCAACCCATTCATCGACACCGGCACCGACGCCGCTGCCCGCGCCCACGGTTCGATCGGCGGGTCCACCGCCTGTCATCGAACATTATGCGTGGACAACACCGGCAATGCCGCACGGCAACCCGTATTTGCAACCCTACGAGAATCGCGCGCTCAGCAGCGGTCAAGTGGCGGACACGGAACCGGTCAGCGACATCTGGGCAGTGCTGCCGGCCGACTTTCAACCCTGGTGGTCCGCGTCGATCGGCCAGCAGCTACGAGATTCGGCCATTCCGTTTCAAGTCGACGTGGGGACGTTGGTTGTGCGGGCGCTACAATACTCGCCGCGCGTGCAGGCGATCAGCGACATCTACTTGATTCGCGAGACGGCCGTCGTCGAAGCGGCCGCAGAGTTTGACGTTCGCACGTTCATGGAATCGAAGTTCAGCCGCGACAGCACTCCGGTCGGCAACACGCTGACCACCGGCGGTCTGCCCAGGTTTCACGACTTGAATTGGTACTACAACGGCGGCTTCCGCAAGAAATCGCTGCTGGGCGGCACAATGGAGTTGTCGCAGCGCGTGGGCTTGCAGGACACCAACTCGATCTTCTTCGTGCCGGATCAGCAAGGCACGTCGAAGCTGTCGCTCAGTTACACTCAGCCGCTCTTGAACGGGGCCGGCCGCGCGTACAACAACAGCCTGACGCTGCTGGCCCAAATCGATGCCGGCATCGCCGAAAATCAGACGTCGGCCCAACTGCAAGAGCATTTGTTGAAAGTGACCGAAGCGTACTGGGAACTGTACCTGCAGCGGACGGCGCTCGTGCAAAAGCAACGCAACCTGCAGCGCGGCCAGGCGATTCTGTCGGATCTGGATGCCCGCCGAGATGTGGATGCCTTGGAAAGTCAGATCGCTCAAGCCCAAGCGGCCGTGGCCATGCGGCGGGCGGAATTGATTCGTGCTGCGGCGGCGATTCGCAACATCGAGGCGATCATTCGCGCGCGGGTCAACGCCCCGGAATTGACGTCGGGAGCGAACCTGGAACTGCTGCCGTTGGAACAGCCGATCCGGCAGCAGATTGACATCAACCTGCAAGACGCGCTGCTGACGGCCGTGCAAAACCGGCCGGAGGTCGACGAGTCGATGCAGCAGATGCGGGCCGCCAGCGTCCGGATGCAGATGGCCGAGAACGAATTGCTGCCGGCGCTGAATATGGTGCTGGCCACTTACGTCAGCGGCCTGCGCGGCGACACGGACATCGGCCGCTCGCTGGCGGATCAGTTCAGCGTCGGCGAACCGGGTTATTCGGCCGGCCTGATCTTCGAGGTGCCGTGGAACAACCGAGCCGCGAAGGCGCTGTATCAGCGGCGGAGGTTAGAGCTGCGGCAACTGACCAGCGAATTCCAGCAGACGGTCGAAACGCTGATGGCCGAAGTCGAAGTGGCCGTGCGGGACATTAACACCGCGTACGGCGAAATGCAGGGCAAGTACGCGTCGATGGTCGCGGCCGACGTGTACGTGCGCTACTTGCTCGATCGCTGGCGATTACTGCCGGGCGACGATCGTTCGGCCAGCTTCCTGCTGCAAGACTTGCTGGACGCACAGGACCGGTTGGTCGCCGAAGAGTTCGGTTTCGCTCAGGCCCAGTTCGCCTATACCGTGGCCTTGGCCAACCTGAAGCGCACGACCGGCACGCTATTGCAAGCCGAGCAAGTCATCCCGCGCACGGTGGTGGAACACGGCATGCCGCGCGTGATCTTCGAGAAAGCCAGCACGCCGGAGATCCTTAGCAGCGACTTGCCGCCCGGCGCGTTCATCATCCCCGACCAGCCGGGCGAACCCGACACCAATCGCTATCCGTTGCCTCCGCGGCCATGATCCGATCCCGGCCTGTCGCCAACGCCTTGCGTTTCCTGTGGCCGCGTGCCTCGAACCCCACGCGGCGCGACGAGGAGCTCGTTGCGAAGATTCAGCAACTGGCAGCATCCTATAAAGACGACACAGGCAGTGTCATCACGGAGCGCGCGAACCAACTGCGCCAGTTGGTGCAGCAAGGCGCCGACCCCACTTTGCAGGACGTGCTACTGCCTAGCTTCGCCCTAGTGACCGAGGCCGTGCGCCGGGTGCTAGGGATCTGGTATTACGACGTGCAGTTACTGGCTGGCTTGGCCTTGTCGCGGCGTGCGATCGCGGAGATGAAAACGGGCGAAGGCAAGACGCTGGTCGGCGCGCTGCCGGCGTTCACCGGTGCGCTCGAAGGCCGCGGCGTGCACGTGATGACCGTGAACGCTTATCTGGCCGAGCGGGACTTTGAACTGCTCAAGCCCGTGTTCCGGTTGCTCGGCACGTCCGTCGGACTGCTCAACCCGGAAGACTCTCGCGACGAGAAGCGTGCCGCGTACGACTGCGATATCACGTACGGGCCGGGGTACGAGTTCGGCTTTGACTACCTGCGCGATCAAGCGGCGAAATGGGCACAGAAGAAGCCAAGGCTGGGCGAAACGTGTCGCCGAGCCGCGCACGGTCAATTGCTGCCGACCGTCGCGCCGGTGCAGCGCGGTTTCGCCTTGGCCATTGTGGATGAAGTGGACAGTGTGCTGATCGACGAAGCCACCACGCCGTTGCTGTTGGCCGAAGCCTCGGCCGAGACGGCGGCCAACGCTCAAGCATTTCAGATCGCCCGCCGGGCGGCCGAGCGACTGATCGCCGATCACGACTTCGTCGTCAAGCCAACCGAGGGAACTTTGCACCTCACGCAAGCTGGCCTGAAAGAGATCACCGCCGACGGCCAACACGCGGCGCCGCACGGCTTGCAAAGGCCGTGGCACATTTACGTCGAACAAGCGCTACGGGCCCGTCTGCTGCTCGAGCGCGACGTGGATTACATCGTGGCCGACGGCAAAGTGCTGTTAGTGGATCAGTACACGGGACGCGTGTTTGCTGACCGCTCGTGGCGCGACGGTTTGCACCAGGCGGTGCAGGCCAAGGAGGGCGTGACGATCACGGCCGAGGCCCAATCGCTGGCTCGCATCTCGCGCCAGCGATACTTCCGTTTGTACGACGCCATCTGCGGCATGACCGGCACCGCCACGGACGCCGCTCGCGAACTTTGGGATGTTTATCGCCTGCCAGTCGTCACCATCCCGCTGCGCCGACCGTGTTGCCGCCAGATGCTTGCCACGCGATACTTTGCCAAGGCGGCCGCTAAGCATCGAGCGATCGTGAATGAAATCCTTCGCATTCATGCAACTGGTCAGCCCATACTGGTCGGCACGCGCACGATTGAAAGTAGCGAGACTCTGGCCGAGCAACTCGCAGGGCAGGGGGTGACTTTCCAATTGCTCAACGGCAAGCAAGACGCGGAAGAAGCCGCGATCATTACCCAAGCCGGCCGCGTTGGTACAATCACCATCGCCACCAACATGGCCGGGCGCGGCACGGACATCAAGCTTGGCCCCGGCG
>JBGTKH010000356.1:0-3299 GCA_041744735.1 Pirellulaceae bacterium
CTTCAGGTCCATCCGGCGCCTCAGGTCCGTCGGGTGCCTCAAGTGAGTGCACAACTGGGCCTGTAAGTCTGTATCACGATGAGGAGCTAGGACCAATTCTACTCGAATCAAGTGAAACAAATTTGGCAACGTCTAGTGAAAGCGTAACTGTCCAAGGCGTTTGGTTCACTGTGCTGGCCGCTGAAGGGGAAGAGCCCGCCGCGCCGCCAGTATCGAGCGACCTTGATTGGTCGCATTATAAGAAGTTAACAACACGCCCGCCAGGCTCGATTGAGGCACAAGTTGCGTTTACAGCTTGGAGACATTTTCGAGATGGCCAATTGAGCTTCGATACGCAAGAACTATGCGAAGGCATCTGGATCAGCCAAGCAAGCATTGTCAACTACAAGATGACCGCGGTGTTCGATGAGGCCAATTCGTGGGTTCTTGATGACTCCGAAGTTCAAACGGCCAATCTGTTAAAGCATGAGAAGCTACACTTAGCAATTGCCGAATACGTTGCCGAGAAGGCGACACAGCGAATCCACGATGAGTTCGTCGTACCTATCTTTGGCTTCGGTGGGACCAGAATTGATGCCGAAGGAAGCGCCCGTACAGCGGTGCTCACTCGACTGGACGACCTTGAAACAAAGTATTTCAATGTCGTAAAAGAAATTAGCGCGGCCGGCGGCGGCTACGACGTAGGAACCGATTTCGGCAGCGATGCGACGGGACAAGACGATTGGGACACGAATTGGAAAGCAAAAGTCGATACGCGGCTTGTTCGGATCGAATAAGGGACGGTTAAAGGGACTTGGGAATGACTATGAATCGAACCTTTTGTCGTATTGTTTCGGCAGCAATACTATCGTCGATTGGAACTGGGGGAATTAACCGTTTCGATCAACTCGTCGCGGCAGAACATCCAGCATTGGAGCAAGGCACGGATTACCGAGTCGTGCTTAAGCTGAAACGACATGTCGTCGATTGGAACGAACCTGTGACGTTGGAAGCAACGGTGCGAACCACGAAGGACTTTGTTGTTGTCTCAGTCGAATATCATACACAGCGAATGGCCTTTTTTCACCGGGGTATGGGGCGGGTCGTATTCATCGACAATGAACCGATCAACAGAATTCCTACTGAACAATTCGATCAACTTGGGCCGACGGTAGGTGGACCACTACTCACCCCTTCCGGTCCTTGGACTTATGCAGGTGCAGTCACGACACGCGCTAAGAGTCCCGGCATGTTTATCATACGAATGAAGTGGGACGTTCGCGAAAAAAAAGATGACGGGAGTCTGTCAGAGGGAACCATCGAGCTAACTAGCAATTGGGTATTGATCGACGTGCGAGCAACTGAAGAATGGCGTTCGCGAACACCATGCCCAAAGGGTATCGATTCGACGGATCCGCTCGATGACCAAGAAGTGCTTGAACGGCTCTACACAGGGCACGGAGAATGAGCGACCCAACGACGGCGCCGTCCCGCTGTCGCGAACTGAGTGTTCGATGAAGATGATCATTCTGGGCGTGCCGCACACGCAGACCACGGCCGAGTTCAGTAGCTGTCCCTTTACGACGCGGGCGTGGAACTTGTGCCGGATGTTTCATCGACGTGGGCACCAGGTAATTCATCTGGGCACCGAAGGCTCCAACCCGGAATGCTCGGAGCACGTGTCGATCATCCCGCAAGATCTGTGGTCGTCGCTGTATGGCCATCCGGGCGCGGCACAGTATAACACGAAGACGGACGGGAAGTACGCGCCCTACCATGCGCTGTATGCGAAGAACGCTCGCGACGCGATCGTGGCCCGTGTACAGCGCCCGTGGGAGGCCATCATCTGCGCGACTTGGGGCGGGGCTCAGCAGGCGGCGACCGATGACTTAAAGCAGTTCGTGGTCGAACCGGGCATCGGCTATCGTCACACGTGGGCCAAGTACCGCGTGTTCGAGTCCTATGCCTGGATGCATTTCCATTTTGGCCTGGAAAAGCGCTTCGACGGCAACCGCTGGTACGACGTGGTGATCCCCAGCCCACTCAACCCCGAGTCGTTCGACTTCCGCCCGCAGGATAAGCAAGACTACTTTCTGTTCATGGGACGGCTGAATGATGACAAAGGCGTGGCCATCGCCATCGACGTGGCGCGGCGCGTGGGGCGGCCGATCAAGATTGTGGGGCAAGGCGATCCGGCACGGTTTCTGAAAGACAATCCGCACGCCAGCTACGTGCCGCCGGTGGGCGTCGAGGGGCGGCGCAAACTGATGGCCGAGGCGGCGGCGTTCATCTGCCCCACGCAGTACGTCGAACCGTTCGGCAACGTGGCTCTGGAAGCGCAGCTCAGCGGCACGCCCGTCATCTGCACCGACTGGGGCGGCTTCACCGAGACGGTCGTGCACGGCGTGACCGGCTATCGCTGCCGCACGATGGAGCAATTCGAGTGGGCCGCGCGAAACATCGGCCGCATCGATCCCGCCGTCTGCCGGCAGTGGGTCGTGGACAACTTCTCGCTGGACCGCGCCGTGTTGTTGTACGAAGAGTATTTCCAGAGCCTGTTGAACCTGGACCGCGAAGGCTGGTACGAGCCGAATCCTCAGCGCGAGCAGTTAGACTGGCTAAATAAAAGGTACCCACCGGCCGGCCGAGGAAGCGTTCGAGCCTGAAATTGGACGGCGCTGAACCATTTGATTTCAGTCAAGGACATTCTGGGCTCATCGTCCAACACTTCACGCTCCTCGATGAGATTCGGATCTTGGCACCTCCTATCTCGCCGTGGCGACGACTCTGCGCGGTGCAACGCTCGTACTCTGTTCTCGGCCATCGTCTCCAAATAGGCCAGCAAATCGCCAGGGGTCGCAAACTCAGCCGCGAGTGGTCTTTGAAGGATGCGGAGCCACACGTCCTGACAGATTTCGACAGAATCGGCCAGACTTTTCACGCCCTTTTGTCGCAACTTTCGCCCCACAACGCGCCGCAGATGCCGGCCGTACAGCCGTTCCAATTCGGCCACAGCCTGCGGGTCGCCCCGGCGTAAGGCCTCGATCAATTCCGCAAACGAGAGTACATCGCCCATGTATCGCCCCATTGGAGACGAGCTTCGAGCGGATCGCTGGAGACGTGACAACACATTCTTGACGAGACGCATGGCGGGTGGAATTCCCCGGCGTGAAAATTTTTTGAAATATTTTTTCCTCTGCGCGTGCGTTTTGCCCTCCAACGCGCATTTCTTCTTATAGAGGGCCTGTGTAAGACGCTAACTGTTTTCCGCCGGGGTCTTGGTGTCGGCTCGCCGTCGCGTGCCGTTTGTGATTGTCATT
>JBGTKH010000357.1:0-6817 GCA_041744735.1 Pirellulaceae bacterium
GTACGAAAAAGGTGTTCGCGTGGGCAAGAAGGCGTTCCAGGCCATCGCCCAACGACTCCAACGCGACGAAGCACTTCCCAAATACTTCGTTCGCATCTCCCCCGCCATCTCTAGCAGGTAAACTTTTTGCCGGGAGTTGCCTAATCGGACACGAAATCAGTTGCTTTCTTGCACACCTACAAGGTGTACAACAATCAGCCGGTGGAACTGATGACCCTGATTGAAACGCTTGAACGCGCTTTGGGACGCACCGCCGAGAAGAATTACCTGCCGATGCAACCGGGCGACGTGCCCGCAACCTTCGCCGACGTCGACGATCTGACGCGAGAAGTCGGGTTTAAGCCCGCCACGCCGATCGCAGACGGTATTGACCGTTTCGTGCGGTGGTATCGTGATTACTATCACATCTGAACGCAGACCGCCCGTTTGCGCGAGGTGGCCGGCCCGTTTCCCAGGTCCGTTGATCTTGCCTTGCATACGGGAAACGCCTACGATTCGCGTCCTTTTCATACACTGGCGAACGCGTCGCTAAAGCTGAGAATACACGGTGGCGGCAATTCTAGGAATTTCGGCCTTTTACCATGATTCGGCAGCCGCGTTAGTCGTCTAATTGGAATTCGTGGGTTTCTATGACGAACAAGAAACCAGCATGCGAGCAATTGAACCGAGAGCAGTCATGTTCGTTAGTTTGCAGATTCTGGCAATTCATCCTCGGGAACAAAAAAGTGGTCGCTGCTGCCGATCGTAGCCGTGTGGCTGGTCAGCCACTAAGCGTTGGTCGCAGGTTCCGGTGCGACGCCTGTCATCTACACACTGTTCTAGGAACATTCCAATGAAGCGATTGTTTGACATTTCGCTCGCAGCAGCGCTCCTGGTGGTCACCTTTGTGCCGCTGGTGCTCATCACCGTGGCTGTGAAGTTGACGTCTCAGGGGCCGATCCTTTACTGGTCGAACCGCGTGGGGAAGGACAATCGCATTTTTCGCATGGCAAAGTTCAGGACCATGAAAGTGGGCACACCCGAAGTGGCCACACACCTGCTCTACGATGCACACGTGTGGCTGACCCCGATTGGCGACCTGCTGCGTCGTACCAGCCTGGATGAATTGCCTCAATTGTGGAACATTTTCCGCGGCGATATGAGTTTTGTCGGCCCGCGGCCGGCACTTTTCAACCAAGCCGACTTGATCGCCCTGCGGACCGCCGCAGGTGTGCATCGACTCGTTCCCGGGTTGACCGGTTGGGCTCAGATCAATGGCCGGGATGAAGTGTCGATCGAGGACAAGGTCCGGCTAGACCGCGATTACTCGGAACAGCGATCTTTTCTTCTCGACCTGAGGATCTTGGGCGTTACCCTGGTCCAAGTGTGCCAGTGCGACGGGGTTGACCCGCCGCAGGACGGAGGGACGGAAACAGACTTTAGCCGGACAGTCCCCGTCGTTAATAAACGCCAAGCGGCATAGCCCCCGTGACCTCAGTTCCAGCAATTGATCGAAGGACTGGCAAGCGACCATCGCGTCCGCCGCTGACACTGCCATTGCCGCACAACGTGAAGTCGTTGACGGCTAACGCCGTCTGGATGATCGTGGGGCACGTCGTGTTTGGCGTTTGCCAATGGGGAATATTCGTCGTAGTGGCGCGGCTGGGGTCGGTCGAAATGTTGGGACAATTCGCCTTTGCCATGGCGATAACGACGCCAATCGTGTTGCTGGCGAACCTTGATTTGCGCACCGTTCAGGCGACCGACCAGACCGACCGGTATCCAGTAGGAGATTACATTTCGCTTCGAATTTGGACCACGGCGATCGCCTTCGTGGTGGTCTGCGGCGTCGCCTGGTCGATCGCCGGAAACGGCGCTGCCGCATCGGTCGTGGTGGCCATCGGCGCAGCGAAATGTGCCGAAGCGCTCAGCGACCTTAGCTATGGGTTCTTGCAACAGCACGAACGCCTCGATCGCATGTCCCAATCGCGGATACTTCGCGGTGTCGGTTCGTTCATCGTGTTGGCGGTCACGCTACGTGTAACGCACAACCTTTCGCTGGCGGCGGCGGCCTACGCCATAAGTTGGCTCGTGGCCCTGGCCTGTTGCGATCTCGTGATGTCGGCCCGACTGTTGGCCTCGCACGGCAAGCGGCTGCGAATTGCCCTCCGCCCGTCGCGTGGTATTTTGCGGCTGGCTCTGGCATCTTTACCGGTTGGCTTGTACAGCGTGGCCGTGGCGCTCGAATTCAGCCTTCCACGACTGTGCATCTCGAACCGCCTGGGTGACGCGGCACTCGGCGTGTACGCGGCGATTTACAGTTTGGTGTTTGTGCCGATGACGGTCATCAATGCGATCCACAGCGCGGCACTTCCGCGACTGGCGCGCCTGCATCGACAATTCGATTGGTTGTCCATACACCGGCTGACATTCAGACTGTTCGGTCTTGGTATCCTAGTGGGACTGGTGGGAATTCTCGGCACGTATCTCTTCGGAGGCACCGCCTTGAAGATCTTCTATGGCCGCGAGTACGCGGCGTACGCGCACGTATTTGTGGTACTGATGCTAGCGGCAGCGATGCGGTTTGTGTCACAGGCCGCGGTGACTGTGGTTCGCGCCGCGCAACGGTTTTGGCTGATCCTCGGCGTGCAGGTCGGCACCATCGTCATGCTGCTGCCCACCGTGATTTGGTTTATCGGCCGCTGGCAGTTCGCCGGCGCGGCATACGCGATTTGCCTGATTTCGGTGGCGAACGCCGCGACGCAGTTCCTCGTTGCCGCGGCAGTACGGCGGAACTGTAAACATTAATCGTCGAGCCCGCCGAGTTGACGGGATTTGAACATGTCTACTGACTGTCATCGCAACAAAATGTTTTCGGTGGTTTACGTCATGGGATCGGGCCGCTGCGGAACGACGCTGCTGGACGCGATTCTGGGGAATCACCCCGACATTTTGGGCGCGGGCGAGCTTTATTCTCTTGCACGCGGGGATTCGTTCGAGCGGATTTACTGCCCCTGTGGCAGCCCGGCGAGTAAGTGCCGGTTTTGGAGAGCGACAGTAGACGAGTGGTTCCGCCGTTCCCGCATGAAGGCGCTGTCGGAATACGCATCGCTGCAAGACTTCTTCGAGGGGCCGCGCACGCGAGGTATGGGACGGCTCATGCGCGAGCGGCGAAAGCCCTCGCCGCAGTTCCAGCGATATGCGGAACTGACTCGCACGCTGTACGAGTCGCTTCAGGCTGTTAGCGGAAATAGCATTGTCGTCGATTCAAGTGTGCTGCCGATGCGCGCGCTAGCGCTCTCACTAATGCCCGAGATTGACTTGCACCTAATTCATCTTGTGCGCGATGGGCGTGGCGTGGCATCATCCTTGAAAAAGCGTATGCCTGCCGACCAGCGGGCAGGGGTGGGCGCCGACGAGCGCGGCCGCCCAGTTTGGCGGTCGGCTCTCACGTGGACCGCGTATAACTTACTGGCCGAGGGTATATGCAGAGGGCTGCCGGCCGAGCGAGTATACTTTTGCCGGTATGAGGATCTGGTGTGCGACACCCAGCGCGTCCTACGCGGCATCGGCGATTTCCTCGGTTGCGATTTCGAGGGAGTCATTGGCCGAATCGCCTCGGGAGCAGCGCTGGAACGTGGTTGTACCTTTGGCGGCAACCGCATGCGGATGAACAGAAACGTGCATCTCCGATTGGATATGGATTGGACACGCAACCTAACGACCCGAGAACAACAGATTTTTTGCGGATTGTGCGGCTGGTTAATGCGGCGCTATGGCTACACCAATCGATCCGTCAATTCGGAGGCCCCGGTTCGAGGTGAAGACACGCTGGAACGGCGAAAAGCATCCTGAGCAGTTGGTACGCAGGCGCACCGACGCCAACATCTAGGCGTCTATTTCAGCGCCAGACAACAATATCTTCCATGAGAAATGACTATCTGCAGGATTCGCGGCTTCACGACACTGCCGCCGGGAGAACATGAACTAACAACTCTCGCAGTTCGTAACCGTATGTGCAACCAAGGTCGTGGCCATTCGAATACCCAAAGGCTATTCGCGTTGACGATCTTCGAACTCTTGACTAACATTCTCGGATTAGCCTCAGACGCCAATTTCCCAGTCTTGTTCCGTTCTGACCGAGAGATCCTGCCATGAAGCGCGAACTCCTGAATCGGTTGCGTTCCCCGTGCTGTCATGAACGGTTGACGTTGTCCACGGAAGGTTCAAAAATCGAGGAAATCCGCACAGGCAAGCTGACCTGCGACGGTTGTGGTCATCGCTATCCGATCCAGGAATACATACCACGATTCGTGCCTGCGGAGAACTATGCCAGTAATTTTGGACTGCAATGGAACCGGTTTCGCCAGACGCAACTCGACAGCTTTACCGGGGTGCAAATTACGCGTCAGCGGTTCTTCAATCAAAGTGGTTGGCTGCCGAAAGACCTCAAGGATAAGTGGGTGCTCGACGTCGGCTGTGGAGCTGGCCGGTTCGCTGAAATCGCGTTAGACTGTGGTGCTAACCTAGTCGCACTTGATTTTTCCACGGCGGTCGACGCCTGCTGGCAAAACCACCGACAACGGAACGCGCTGCACGTGGTCCAAGGAAGCGTCTATCAGTTTCCTTTTTGTCCCGCCAGCTTTGATTACGTTTACTGCTTCGGCGTGCTTCAACATACACCCGATGTGAAGACGGCTTTTCAGGCTTTGACCCAGCAGTTGCGCGAAGGTGGCAGGTTGGCCGTGGATGTCTATCCAAAACTCCTGCTGAATTGGGTGTGGCCGAAGTACTGGTTGCGCCCTTTGACGCGGCGTATTCCGCCGGAACTCCTTTTCCGTATTACCGAGCGAATGGTACGGGTGCTTCTGCCTTTGAGTCTGCTAGTTGGTCGTATTCCACGCTTGGGGGGAAAATTGCGTTATTTAATTCCAGTGGTCAACTATGAAGGCAAGTTACCATTAACACCGGATCAAATTAGAGAATGGGCGTTTTTGGATACTTTCGATATCTTGTCGGCGGCGCACGACCAGCCGCAGACTATTCGTACGATTGAACGCTGGTTTCGCGAGGCCGGGCTTTCACAGGTGAACGTTTTTCGGAAGGGGCAAGTCGTCGGACTGGGAACAAAGTCTGTCGAACCGCAACTCCGAGACGCCCATCGTGCTGACGGCGACACGCGAAACTGGGCTGCCTAAAACCGGCGTGGTTGGTTCTCATGAACACAAACTGGCTGCCCCGACTACAACCGCGATGCCCAAGCGCGAAACGAGCCGCTCCTGTCAATCCGGGCTCGGTGGGGCTCGGTGGTGGCCGGACTTATAGCCATTGTTGTTGGCTGGCATGGCATTATCCCGCCTCTACCGATCAAGGTGTACATTCCATGAAAGGTCCAGCGGCCTGACTATGCGCGGAATTTTTGGAATCGCATCGCAAACCGCACTGGACCCTGGCTCGTCGCCGGATGCGGTCCGCGACACGCTCATGCACAGGGGGCCCGATTTTGCCGGGACGTGGTACTGCGCCGATTCGGGACTGGCAATCGCGCAGCAGCGTTCGTCGATCATCGACTTGACCGCCGCCGCCCGGCAGCCGTTGGTGGAAGAAAGTGATCAATTGCGGGTCGTCTTCAACGGCGAAATCTATAGTTTCTGCGAGTTGCGGCAGTGATTGATTGGGATGGGTTATCATCGAGTCTGCCGTTGAGATCTTTTCGACAGTGGAAACTCAACGGCTCTTGACTGGCCAGCGGCGCGGGCGGAACAACGTTCAGCGACTGTTTGCCTTGACCATGTTTGAGCTGTGGAGACGACATTATGGGATTTCGGTTTAGGATGCCGGCGATAATGGCAATCCGAAGTGTATTGCAAGCCGGCCCGTCAGTGCCGATCATTTACTGGCGGGTGGTGTGGCTCGTCTGGGGCTTAGGCGCTCTGTTCGCCTATCGCGTCTGCGCGCGGCCACCCTTGGGCGTTCTGGTGTGTCTCATTGCGGCAACCACCGTGGCCGGGGTGATCACAGTCCGCACCAGCCGGCTGTCGTTTCTTCCGCGGCTCATGATCCTGTTGTACGCGCTTCCATTCTCGGCCACGGCGGGTTACCTATTTTTTGCCAATTACGTATGGTGGACCACGACGCTGCACAGCCAGTACTGCGAAGATCACGAACTGATGAGCGAGTTGCTGTTCAGCGCGCTCGTTGGACTGTCCGGACTCATCATGGGTATCGTGTATGGTCCGGTGCGGCCACGCCGCCTTGGGGAGTGCGTTGCCGGTTCGCACGAGGCCCCACCGTACCAACGAACGTTACCGTATGGTCCGTTTTTTCTCTTGCTGGTGCTATCCTTATTTTTTTCCTGGCTGCACATGCCTGAAAAGACCATTTTTTCAGCAGCCTACGGAAACGGCGACCAGGGAACTAGCTTTGCCATCAAGTCATCGTTTTATGCTTCCTACCTGGTTTCGTATCTCATCTTAATTTTGTTGTTCATTGACACCGAGCGCGAACCGGCAGGCTCGCGGCAAAGAAGGACCAAAATGAAAGCCGTTTTGAGCACCACGGCTTTTATTGCGGTCGTGATCCAATTGCTACACGGGGACCGCGAGTCAAGCGGCCTAATATGTGGTCTGGTGGCGCTGCACCTTACCGCGCCGGAGGACTTCGGCCGTGGTGCGGATTTCGTGTCGACGCATTTGGGAAAGTTCGGCAGGCTCGCGATTCCGCTAATAGTGCTCGTTGCGCTCTTTTACGTCCTGGGGTTGATTCGGTCAAACGTCAGCGATGCGGGATTCACGGGTGCGCGGTTCTGCGAAAGTTTTTCTGAGGCGTACCGGAAAAA
>JBGTKH010000358.1:0-4963 GCA_041744735.1 Pirellulaceae bacterium
GCGGGCGGTCAGCGGCTTGGATAGTTTCGACCGCCGCGCCAACGTTGTGCGCCGCTTGGAGCAACTGGTCGAGAGCGTTTTAGCCACCGGCGAATCGCTGTGGTATGAGGGGCAGACGAGCGGACTGTCGCCGCAAATCGAGACCAGCCTGCAAACGTACTTAGACGAATCGCACGCCCGGTCGCTGGCCATTGTGCCGCTCGAAGAACCATTCGGTGATGACGCGCCGCCGCGAACGTCAAAGGCAATCGGCGCTTTGGTGATTGAACACTTTGACGCCGATACAGATTCCGACACGTTGCCCAAACATGTGTCGGTGGTCGCGCGGCACAGCGCGACCGCGCTGCGTAACGCGACAACCTACGAAAACATCCCGCTGATGCCGGTGCTGCGAACCGCCGGCCGAGCCCGCTGGTTGGTCCAGGCGCGTCGATTGCCGTTGACGATCTTGGTGCTACTGGCCGTCGTGGCCGCCGTGGCGGCGATGATCTTCGTGCCGGCAGATTTCGACATCGAAGGCCGCGGTGAACTTTTGCCGCAGAAGCGGCAAGAAGTGTTCGCACCCGACGACGGCGTCATTGACCAGTTGAAAGTCAAGCACGCCGACCAAGTTTCACGCGACGCCGTGCTGGCCGTGCTCAGGAAACCGGAACTCGACTTGGAACTCAGCCGCGTGATCGGCGAAATGCAAACGATTGAGAAGCAACTGCTAGCGGTCCAAACCGAACGGCTGACTACGCTGCCGTCGCGGTCCGATGCGCGAGATCAATACTACGACTTAACCGCCAAGGAAGTTGAGTTGGAAGCGACGCTGGAAAGTTTGCAGCAGCAACTCGAGATCCTGCGGCAGCAGCAAACGCGGCTGACGGTCACCAGCCCGCTCGATGGGCAATTACTGACATGGGACGTGGCTCAGTCGCTCGAAGCGCGGCCGGTCAAACGTGGCCAGGTATTGATGACCGTTGCCGATCCCCGCGGCGCATGGGTGCTGGAGTTGAACGTTCCCGATCACCACGTTGGCTACGTACTCGCGGCGCGGCAGGAGTTTGGCCCCGAGCTCGACGTGTCGTTCATCGTGAAGGCCGACCCCGAGGTGACGTATCGCGGCCGCATCGAGAAACTGGGCATGGCCACGGAAACCGATGAGAAGAGCGAATCCAGCGTGCCGCTAACTGTCAGCTTTGACCGCGACCAAATCCCGCGCGGCAACCTACGCCCCGGAGCCACTGTGATCGCCAACATCCACTGCGGCCAAAAACCCATCGGCTACGTCTGGCTGCATGACCTAATCGAAGCCGTGCGAACAAGAGTGCTCTTCTGACAAGTGACAAGTGACAAGTGACAAGTGACAAGTGACAAGTGACAAATACAATCGGAGACCGTCGCCATGATCTCTTCAAGTGCATTCTTGCTGTTGGCTGCATTATTACTTGGCGGTCCGAGCGATAAGCCGGCGAATCAGTTGACTGTCGATTCCGTGCTGGTGACGTTGATCGAACAGGTCGAAGTTTCGGCGCGCGAAGCCGGTGTCTTGGCGAACATCGCCGTGCGCGAGGGACAGTTGGTCGAGCAAGATACACTGCTGGCGCAGATCGAGGACATCGAAACACAACTGGAGCGGAACCGGGCTCAAATCGAATTGGAAAACGCCCGCAAAAAAGCCGAGAACGACATCAAAGTTCGTTTCGCCAAGAAAGCCTTGGAACTTGCCCAGACCGATTTGAAACGCGCCGTGGATTCCCACAAGCGATTCGCAAACGCTGTGTCAGAGGCCGAAATCGACCGGCTGAATCTGCAGGTCGAGAAGGCGGCGCTGGAGATCGAACAGGCGGAACACGAATTCGAAATCGCACAGGGGGACGTGCTCGTCAAGCAAAACGATTTGCTGATCGCCGAACGAAACATCCAGCGCCGCAAAGTGCCCTCGCCGCTGGCCGGTGTCGTCGTGCAAATCAACCGGCACCGCGGCGAGTGGGTGGAACCCGGCGAGTCAGTGCTGCGAATTCTGCGGATTAATCCGCTGCGGGCCGAGGGGTTTGTGAACTCGCGGGACGTGACTCTGGACCTGACGGGCCGGCCAGTGACGATGACTGTCGATCTTCCGGGCAAACCGAAGAGCCAATTCACCGGCGCGATCGTGTTCGTCAGTCCCGAGGTGAATCCGATCAACGGCCAAATTCGCGTCTGGGCGGAGATCGATAACCGCGACCTGCTCCTGCGGCCGGGACTGCGCGCAACGATGGCCATCGACACAACGGCGGCACAGGCCGCACCGCAGACATCGGCCTCGAAGTAGACAGGGACCGTAGTACAACTTTCTCGCTCAAACATCCAGCCGACGTGACTGTAGCTTGGCTCTCCGAGCCGAGCGGCTTGAAGATGCTCGGCTCGGAGAGCCAGGCTACAGTCGGACGGACCATTCGTATCACCGATGATCGCAGCTACTCAGCATGACTCCGTCACCGAGCGAAAGTTGCCGCTGCGCATGCGGCGTGACTTATCGGTGCATCCGCTGCGCTTCGCCGGACGCTGCTATTGGGGCATCAAGGACCCGGTGTCGCTGCGTTACTTTCAATTGCGAGACGAAGAGTACGCGATTCTGCGCATGCTCGATGGCCGCAGCAGCTTAGACGACATCAAAGAGCAATTCGACGAGCAGTTCGCGCCGCTGCGAGTGGACGTTCACCAACTCCAGTCGTTTCTCGGCACGCTGCATCGACAAGGACTGATTGTGGCCGACGGGGCGGGACAAGGCGAGCGGCTGTTGGAGCGTCGCCGCGAAGAACGCCGGCGGCTGCTGGGGGCGTCGCTCTCGAACATTCTGGCGATCCGCTTTCGCGGCATCGATCCCGAACCGCTGTTGCGTTGGCTGTATCCCAAATGCCGCTGGCTGTTTTCGGTGTGGGCCGTCGCCGCTTCATTGCTGTTGGCACTGTCGGCCGTAACTCTGCTGGCCGTGCAGTTCGAAACCATGCAGGCCAAGCTGCCTCAGTTCCATGCTTTCTTTAACACTCAGAATGCGGTGTGGATCGTCGTCGCCTTGGCGGTGACGAAGATATTGCACGAACTGGCGCATGGGCTGGCTTGCCGGCATTTCGGCGGCGAGTGTCACGAAATCGGCGTGATGCTATTGGTCTTCACGCCCTGTTTGTATTGCAACGTCTCCGATGCCTGGATGCTGCCCAATAAATGGCATCGCGTGGCTATCGGAGCCGCCGGCATCTATGTGGAAGTGATTCTGGCCGCCGTCTGCACATTTCTGTGGTGGTTCAGCGAGCCGGGACTGCTCAACGCGCTATGCTTAAACACCATGTTCATCTGCTCGATCAGCACGGTGCTGTTCAACGGCAACCCGCTGCTGCGCTACGACGGCTATTACATTTTGTCCGACGTGCTGGAAGTTCCAAACTTGGGACAGCAATCCACGTCGCTGGTCCGGCGCACACTCGCGAGTTGGCTGGCGGGCATCGATCTGGGCAGCGAACGCATGTTTCCCGACCGGCGCCGCGGGCTGCTCGTGTCGTACGCAATTGCGTCGACAGTCTATCGCTGGCTGATCGTGGGCGTCATCCTCTGGTTTTGTTATCAGGTTTCCAAGCCGTACGGTTTACAGTCGCTGGTTCAAATGCTGGCGGTGGTCGTGGTTTCTGGAATGATTGCCATGCCGCTGATGCAAGCCACCGGTTTCTTGCGCGACCCGCGCCGCAGCCGCGACGTGAATTGGATTCGCGTGGTGTTCTGGGGAGTGGTCTTCGCGTCGCTGCTTGCCGCTGCTTGCTTGATTCCGGTGCCGCATCGTGTCGCTGCGCCGGTCGTGCTGCAGCCGCAAGACGCGCGGCGCGTATATGTGTCGGTGCCGGGCACGCTGATCCAGTCGGTGCGCGCCGGCGACGTCGTAAAACAAGGCGACACGCTGGCCAAGTTGGAAAACCTCGACGTGCAACGCGAAGTAGTCGAATTGGAAGGCCAGCGCGACCGGCAGCGTTTGCACCTGGAAACTCTCAAGCGCCGGCAAGCTGATTCAAAGGCTGCCGCGCAGCTTCCCACTGCCGAACAAGCGCTGGCCGATCTTGAGCAGCGATTGCAGCAGCGACGTGCTGACGCAGAGCGGCTCACGTTAACGGCTCCCATCGACGGCGTCCTTATGCCACCGCGCCCGCAACTGCCACAACCCATGGTGGGTGAACTTGATTACTGGTCGGGCACACCGCTGGACGACGAGAATCTGGGGGCGCTGTTGGAGGCTGGCACGTTATACTGCTTGATCGGTAACCCCGCGCGGCTCGAAGCGGTGCTGGTGATCGATCAGGCGGATTTGGAATTCGTGCGCAAGGGCCAGCGCGTGCGCATGGCGTTGGGCCAATTGCCCGGCGACACGCTGTGGGGCACCATCGATGAGATTTCGGAGATCGACCTGAAGATCGTGCCCCGTGAGTTGACCGCGGCCAAACAACTGCCCACGGTCACCGACCCCAGCGGCATCGCGCGGCCGCTCAGCGCGTCGTACCAAGCCCGCGTGGTGCTCGACGAACACCCGCACGCCTTGCTGCTCTCCGCCCCCGGCCGCGCCAAAATCCACGTGGCCCCGCAGACACTCGGTAAGCGTTTGTATCGATACTTGAGCAGCACGTTCCGCTTTGAGTTATAACGTGAGGTCGAAGGACTCATCTGTCTCTGCAGCGGCGCAGGCGACACGTCGCGGCCCATGGGCAGCCCCGTGAAAGTCTCGATGACGGCAAAAGTTGTCTCGCAAGATCGCGACATGGCAGCGTGTATCTACATCCCGCGCACCGCGGTCGCCGCCGACGAGGCCCAACGATGGGCTACGGACTTGTCCAACGGCTTCCGTAACTGGTGCGCCGCCGTGCAGTGCAACGTCGCACTCGTCCCCGAAGCGTGGTGACGAATTTGGAGTGCGGCGATTCATCGCCGCTTTTCCTTTAGGATCTTTCTTTTGGTTCCG